>NZ_CAWMEB010000134.1:0-2247 GCF_963866145.1 Xenorhabdus sp. NBAII XenSa04 | reverse complement strand
CATTTTGAAAAGGCATTTAGCTGTATTGATGCAACAAAGTGGTTGTATTTACCATAAAGAAGAGCACTACCTGACTTTTGAAGGGATCCTTTATCGAATGAGAACGGGATGTCCGTGGCGGGATTTACCCGATGAATTTGGAAAATGGAATACCCTCTTTAAGCGTTTTAATGAATGGTCAAAGAAAGGTATTTTTGATTTATTATTCAAATTATTATCTGAAAATACGGATACCGAGTGGTTATTCATTGATGGCAGTATTGTCCGTGCTCATCAACATAGCTCAGGCGCGGCTTCAACAGAAGATGAAGCCATCGGTAAGAGTCGAGGCGGGCGTTCTACTAAAATTCACTTAGCCGTAGATAGTTACGGCTTGCCCGTCCATTTTGAGCTGTCAGGCGGTCAAACGCATGACATTGTGCATGCGGAAAGTTTGGTCGTACATTCACCTTCATCGGATTTTGTGATAGCTGACAAAGGCTACGACAGCGGCGCTTTCAGAAGTTTTGTTGAAAAACAAGGGGCTAAAACGGTCATACCTTATCGAAAAAATAACCGAAAATCGGATAAGCAAATTGATAATGCTTTATACCGTTATCGGCATTTGGTCGAAAATGCGTTTGCACGGATAAAACATTTTCGAGCAATTGCAACAAGATACGATAAATTAGCTCGAAATTACGCCAGCACGTTGGCACTGGCGTTTGTCATTATATGGCTACCGATGTGGGTTGAGTAAATCATAAACAATAAACGTCAACACGCCCTAGCACTACATGGTTTATGTGCCTATTTTACCACACGTAATGTCGGGCGGCCTTTTGGTGGTTGAGGTGGTTCATCATCCGGAGAATTATTATCACGCTGTGTTTTCATATCACGAATCAGCACCAGATTATCAGCCACCGGAGAATCGGAATCTTCCTGCCCAGACCCTGCTTCATAGGCTACCTCTGGCTCAAACATCATTCCGGCCCCATTTTCACGAGCATAAACTGCGATCACAGCAGACATAGGAACAGAAACCTGACGCGCAACCCCACCAAAACGAGCATTGAAGCGAACTTCGTCATTGGCTAATTCCAGATTACCAACCGCCCGTGGGGAAATATTCAGGATGATCTGCCCGTTCTGCGCATATTCCAGCGGAACGCTTACTCCATATTGAGTAACATCCACAACGATATGCGGAGTCAAGTCATTATCCAGCAGCCACTCATAGTGTGCCCGCAGTAAATAAGGGCGGCGGGGAGATATTTGAGTCATACCCATACATTAACTCCGTGACTGTAAACGTATTTCACGCTCCGCTTCTGTCAATGAAGCCAGAAACGCATCACGTTCAAATACACGTTGCATATAGACTTGAAGATCTTTGGCGCCCGGGCCAGATAACTCAACACCCAGTACAGGTAAACGCCACAACAGAGGGGAGAGATAGCAGTCTACCAAACTGAATTCATCGCTCATGAAGAAAGGCATCTCTCTGAAAATAGGTGCTATTGCTAGCAACTCTTCAGCAAGCTGTTTCCGTGCAGCATTGGCTTCCTGCATATTCCCTTCCTGAATTTTGTACATCAGGGAATACCAGTCTTTTTCAATTCTGTGCATCATCAAACGGCTGGAGCCACGTGCAACAGGGTATACAGGCATGAGCGGTGGATGCGGGAAACGCTCATCCAAATATTCCATTATGATGCGAGAATCATAAAGAGTCAGCTCACGATCAACGAGGGTAGGAACCGTCTGATATGGGTTCAGGTCAATAAGATCCTGCGGCAGATTGCCTGCTTCAACGTGTTCTATTTCAACGCTGACCCCTTTTTCCGCCAGTACAATTCGCACTTGATGGCTAAAAATGTCGGTCGGGCCGGAAAACAGAGTCATTACCGAACGTTTGTTGGCAGCGACAGCCATGAAAACCTCCAAGTTTATCTAAAAAAAGGAACGAACAGCCCTTCAATGAACAATGGCTATTCTCGCTCATATTCTCATCCGGCTTCGCGCTTATTATCCGAGGATTATAGACAAATCAGGCAAACGCATGGATAAGGCAAAAAATTGTCACTAGTCTACCAGATTTTGAACATTTTGTGGGGAAGTAGATTAAGAATTAATGATGATATATCGGAGTTCAGGAATTTATCTCTGTAATATGCTTTTTTTTCTGGAAAAAAAAGAGTATTCACAAAGGTAGGAAAACCCAAAGATAAAAAACCCGCCATAAAAATGGCGGGTCGGAAGAGC
>NZ_CAWMEB010000133.1:0-5153 GCF_963866145.1 Xenorhabdus sp. NBAII XenSa04 | reverse complement strand
AGACGGTTAGCGCGACAGTTAAGTTCACCATAGCTCAGTGTTTGCCCCTCAAACACTAAGGCCGTGGCATCAGGATGTTGTTCCACCTGAACTTCAAACAATGGGTGAATAAGGGCATCTGGCGGGAAATCTGCTTGCGTCGCATTGAAATCGACCAGCAGTCGTTGCTGCTCCGATTCAGACAGTATCGGTAAAGTTGCGATAGACTGTGTCGCATCAGCCGTCATCGCTGTCAGTACTCGTTTTAAGTAATCCACCATACGTTCGACGGTAGTGTGATCAAATAAATCGCTGGCATATTCCAGATCACCAATCAGGCCAGAGTCACTTTCGAACAGGGATAACGTTAAATCAAAGTGAGCACTGTGACGTGCTTGTTCAATGGGAACGAGTTGTAAATCCGGCAGCGTCAATGTTTGCGCTGATGTGTTATCTAAGGTCAACATCACCTGAAAAATCGGGCTGTAGCTCAGACTGCGTTCGGGTTGTAATGCTTCCACCAATTGCTCAAAGGGCAGATCCTGATGAGCATAGGCGGCCAGCGCTTGTTCCCGAACTTGCGCAAGCAGGTCAGCTATATTGGAAACATCACTCAGCGTGACACGTAAAGCCAACGTATTGACGAAGAAGCCGATTAACCCTTCAAGTTCATAATGTGATCGGTTGGCAACTGGCGTACCGATAACAACATCATCCTGACCACTGAGTCGGGCGAGGACAATGCTCCAGGCGGTCAGTATGGTCATAAACAACGTCGTATTGTGGCGCTGTCCAAGCTCTTTTAGTGATGTCAATAAGTGGGTATCAAGGTGGAAAGAGACCTGACCGCCAGTATAGGTTTGCACCGATGGGCGTGGTCGATCAGCAGGCAGAGTCAACAAAGCGGGAGCGTCTGCCAGTTGCTGACACCAGAATTCGCGTTGCTGAGTGAGAGCCGCTTCTTGCAGCCAATCGCGTTGCCAGACAGCATAGTCGGCATACTGAATGGGTAACGGTGGCAATGGATCATTATGACCGCTGAGAATAGCGCGGTAGCGTTCGCCCAATTCACGTATCAGTACATTAATCGACCAGCGATCAGAGATAATGTGATGTTGGGTGAGCAGCAACACATGCTCTTCGTCCGTCAGTTGCAGTAATTGCCCGCGGATCAATGGGCCTTCTGTAAAGTTGAAAGGCGTTTGTGCTTCAATGGCAGTTAGTTCGGCAATACGATGGGGGTGTTTTTCGGGTGTTAACAAGCGCAGGTCTTGGCAGGACAAGGTAAAGCCAATATCGGCCGAATCAATTTGTTGGTAAGGCTGTCCATCAATCAGCACAAAGCGGGTACGCAAACTTTCGTGACGAGCGACCAGTTGACCGAGCGCGGTGATCAGGGCATGGTGATTGAGCGTACCAATGAGGCGCAGTGCTAACGGAATATGGTAAGCCAGACTGGTCGCCGGATCGAGTTGACCAAGGAACCACAGTCGTTGTTGAGCGAAAGACAGCGGCAGTGGCTGGTTACGGTTGCTGACAGGAATAACCCTCTGAGTGGTTGTCGAAGTTTCGGTCAGTGTTTGCGCTAAATTTGCCAGCAGGGGATTAGCAAAAAGTTGTTGTAACGGTAATTCCCGCGCCAGATCCTGACGTACACGCGAAACGAGCTGGATAGCAAGCAGTGAATGGCCGCCAAGCTCAAAGAAATGGTCATGACGACCAATCTGTTCCAGCCCTAGCAGGTTTTGCCAAATTTCAGCCAACGCGACTTCCATCTCCCCCATTGGTGCTTCATAACCACGAACCATGATAGCCGATACATCGGGTGCTGGTAACGCCTGACGGTCAAGTTTGCCGTTGGGTGTCAATGGGAAGGTTTCGAGTATCACAAAGGCGCCAGGCAGCATATAGTCAGCGAGATACTGAGCCAGTTGCTGACGCAGTTCCGCAGGAACCAGTTCAACATTATCGAAAGGTCGCAGATAGGCAACCAGTCGTTTTTGTTCCCCGGCTTTTTCATATGAAGTATCTTCACCCAGGTTTCCACATAGATCTTCACGCAGGATAACGACCGCTTCACGTACCCCGTCACATTGCATCAATCGCGCTTCAATTTCACCGAGTTCAATACGGAAACCGCGTAGTTTGACCTGAAAATCTTTGCGGCCGAGGTACTCAATATTGCCGTCAGGGAGCCAACGACCGAGGTCGCCGGTTTTGTACATGCGGGCGTCCGGGGTTGAAGAGAACGGATCGGGCAGGAAACGTTCATCGGTCAGTTCAGGCCGATTCAGGTAACCACGGGCCACACCGACTCCGGCAATATGAATTTCGCCAATCACACCAAGAGGGGCTGGTTGCCCATGATGATCAAGAATATAGATCTGGGTGTTGGCAATGGGTCGGCCGATATGATGGACAAAGCCCTCTGTCCGTTTCATCCGAACCCAGGTTGAATAAGTTGTTGTCTCAGAAGGGCCATACAGGTTACATACATGTTGTATGCAAGTGCTGGCAAATAGACGCTCAACAATATGTGACTTCAATGCTTCACCCGCTAAATTGACCGTCTGGGTGGTCATAGGTACGGCGTTGACTTCAAGCAAGTGCGCAATGGCTGAGGGCACGGTATTGATTAAGCTGACGGGATGTTCAGTTGTGACCAGTGACAACACATCAGAAACGAGATGAACCGTACCGCCAGAAATTAATGGTGCAAAACATTCGTACACCGCCAAATCAAAACTCAGTGAAGTAGCAAAAAGGGTATTTATCAGCTCTTCGGAACTGAAATTTTGTTTTGCCCAAGTGAGGAAATTCACGGTGTTGCGGTGAGTAATCGCCACCCCTTTGGGTAATCCTGTAGAGCCGGAGGTATAGATTACATAGGCCAGATGATGTGATGTCAGCCCTGACTGTACATCAGGATTATAGACAGGTTGTGACGTCAGGAATGCTTCTTGTTGGTTATTGAGTACTATAGTTGTTATTGCAGTTGGTATTACGTCATTGGTGCTTGTGTTAATGGCAATTGTGTTGCTCAGCCGATCAGCCCATTCTGCTTGCGTCAGCATCACGATTGGTGCTGCGTCTTCGAGCATATACACCAGTCGCTCGGTTGGATAGACAGGATCGAGAGGTACATAAGCCCCTCCAGCTTTGAGAATGGCAAGCAGCCCTACCACCATCTCCAGACTGCGTGTCATACAAATTGCAACACGGTCGTCCGGGCGAACGCCCAGTGTGATCAGATGATGAGCCAGACGATTGGCTCGGTTGTTCAGTTCTTCATAACTGAGCGATTGCTCTCCGCATACCACAGCCGTTGCACCGGGAGTGCGGGCAACTTGAGTTTCAATCAATTGGTGAATCAAGGCATCTTGTGGAAAATCTGCCTGGGTAGCATTGAAGTCCACTAATAACTGTTGTCGCTCCGAATCTGGCAAAATTGACACTTGCAGGATAGGTTGTTGTGGAGCATGGATCAGGGCATCGACCAGACCACTGAGAGCCGTAGCGAGATACGCTGTGAGACGAGCCGGATCAATACTTGCTATGGTCAATGCGGTCAGTTGAAAACCGTCCCCCAGATCATCTACTGACAGAGTAATGGGGTAATTTGTGCGTTCTTCAGCGGAAACTAAACGTATATCTGCCCAAATTGTCTCGCTTGCATCGGCTTCGGCCTTACCCAGTTGACTATTATTCATTTGGCTATGACGGTAATTCAGCAGAGTACTAAACAGTGGCATCGGCTGTGCTATACCGCTGCACTGTTGTGCCAGCGCCAATGGTGCTTGTTCGTGTTCCAGTAATGTTGTCAGACTGCGATAAGTCGCCTGTACCACTTCCTGTACGCTGTAATCCACCAAAGAAACCCGCATTGGCAGGGTATTGATAAACATCCCCAGTATTTGATCGGCACCCGTGACGCCTTGTAGACGCCCAAGCAGCACAGAGCCAAAGACCACATCATCACTGCCGCTGGTCTGTGCCAGTACTTGCGCACAGGCCACATGGAACAGTACGCTTGGGCTGACGCCCAAACGACGGGCTTGTGTACGGACAGCTTGTGCCAATACAGAAGAAAGCGAGAGACTGGCTTTTGCAATAGTGTCATCGTTGTCCGGCATAAAGAGCACACCAAACGGTGCTGTCGGCACGTCAATACCAGCAAGTTGATCGCGGAAGAAAGCTTCATGCTCGGAAGCGGGTACGCTTAAAATTTGGGTAATAAAATTACGATAGGGCAATGCAACGGGCAACATTTCGGCATTTCCCTGCTGTATCTGAGCAATTTCGGCAAAAATCAGTTCCAGTGTTATATGGTCACTGACCAGATGGTGGAACCGCAGCGCCAACAGCCATTCATCCTGTGCCGGATCGTGAGCGATGTCAGCCGCGAATAATGGAGCACGATTCAAATCCAGGCGGTATCGACGAGGATCAGTATGAGCACGTAGCTGAGTCAGAACATCATCCGCTGTGGCGGGAGTAAAGTTGTTAATACACAGCGATGCCTGACGCCAGACCACTTGAACCGGTTGCGTCAATCCTTGCCAGCAAACTGCGGTACGCAGAATATCATGGCGATCGATAACCTGTTGCAGCGCTGACAGGAAAGCGTCGAGATGTTGACGGGTATTAAAAGCGAGCAGGGTTTGCAACAGATAGTCATCGCCTTGCGCCTGTAATAGGTGATGGAACAAGATACCTTCCTGCAACGGTGCCAGCGGATAAATATCCTGCACATTCCTTGCTCCGCCGGTAACTGTTTCGACGATAGTATCAATTTCAGTTTGCTCCAGTGAAACCAGCGGCAACATATCGGGCGTGATGACGGCACAGCCTTCAACGATCAGGTTGGGTGGTACTACAAAGACATTGGTATCGTCTGGATACGTCAGAATAGTGTGTGCTAGTTCGGTGAGAATCGGGGTTGCAAACACACTGCGAACATCAAGCTGCCAGCCGAAACTGCGCAATTGTTCGATAAGATGAACAATCATCAGCGAATGGCCGCCGAGCGCAAAAAAGTGGTCGTGACGACCGACTTGCTCCAGTCCCAGTAAATCTTGCCAAATCTGTGCCAGAGCTATTTCTATTTCACCCATCGGGGCTTCATAGCCATGCGTTGCTACAGCAGATGAATCGGGGGCAGGGAGTGCCCGGCG
>NZ_CAWMEB010000132.1:0-730 GCF_963866145.1 Xenorhabdus sp. NBAII XenSa04 | reverse complement strand
ATGAAGGTCAGACCGTTTCTTACATCGCCGAACCCTTCATTGTTCACGTTCTTCCATTCATCGTTGGATAAATTGGTTGACGTTATATGGGCTGGAAGGATTAAAAAGCTTGCCGCGAGGAAGGCCTGCTCGATGGAATTTAGCCCCGCTTTTTAGTTTGCTGTCGTTCTTATTATCATATTCCCCGCAAAATTTTGGCTGTCTATGTTCACGCTGGAGTATTGAACTTTTGACTCAAATCATCAAATGAATTATTAGGATTATCACTGTCGAAAAGTACGCTTTATCGTTACTTTTGTCAGGTGGGTATTGTCTGGCGAAGAGCGGCGCCTGCCGTCAAAAAGCCTGATCCGGAGTATGACGAAAAAATGGCAAAAATCACCGAGGCCTTAACCAACGTATCGGAGCAACATCCTGTTTTTTTATGAAGATGAAGTCGATATCGCTCTGAATCCTAAAATCGGGGCAGACTGGTGTCTAAAAGGACAACAAAAACGTGTCATGACGCCGGGGAAAAACCAAAAACACTACCTTGCAGGCTGCCTTGATGCACGCACAGGTCAAATGACCTATGTCCGCGGTATAAAGAAAAACTCTGATTTATTTATCAATATGTTAAAGAAACTGAATAGCCAGTATCGTTCTGCAAAAAGCATCACGTTAATTTTAGATAATTATGGTATTCACAAAAGCGGGAAAGTCAGGGAGTAGCTAAAACAAAATCCTCAAT
>NZ_CAWMEB010000131.1:0-729 GCF_963866145.1 Xenorhabdus sp. NBAII XenSa04 | reverse complement strand
ATGAAGGTCAGACCGTTTCTCATATCGCCAGAACCCTTCATTGCTCACGTTCTTCCGTCCATCGTTGGATAAATTGGTTAACATTATATGGGCTGGAAGGGTTAAAAAGCTTACCAAGAGGAAGGCCTGCCCGATGGAATTTAGCCCCGATTTTTAGCTTGCTGTCATTCTTATTATCACACTCCCCGCAAGATTTTGGCTGTTTGCGTTCACGTTGGAGTATTGAACTTATCACTCAGATAATCAATGAATTATTAGGTTTATTACTGTCAAAAAGTACCCTGTATCGTTACTTTTGTCAGGTGGGTATTGTCTGGCGAAGAGCGGTTCCTACCGTCAAAAAGTTTGATCCTGAATATGACGAAAAAATGGCAAAAATCACCGAAGCCTTAGCCAACGTATCAGAGCAACATCCTGTTTTTTATGAAGATGAAGTTGATATCGATCTGAATCCTAAAATCGGGGCAGACTGGTGTCTAAAAGGACAACAAAAACGCGTGATGACACCGGGGAAAAATCAAAAGCACTACCTTGCAGGCTGCCTTGAGGTACGAACAGGTCAAGTGACCTATGTCTGTGGTATAAAGAAAAACTCTGATCTATTTATCAATATGTTAGATAAAATTAATCGTCAGTATCGCCAAGCCAAAAGTATCACGTTAATTTTAGATAATTATGGTATTCACAAAAGCCAGAAAGTCAGGGAATGGCTAAAACAAAATCCTCAAT
>NZ_CAWMEB010000130.1:0-1016 GCF_963866145.1 Xenorhabdus sp. NBAII XenSa04 | reverse complement strand
TGACTACCGCGATAAGTCTGCACGGCAGGGCGTGGCCGGTTAGTAGGCAGAGCTAATAAGGCAGGGGCACCTGCCAGTTGCTGACACCAGAAATCACGTTGCTGTGTGAGGGTCGTTTCTTGCAGCCAATCACGTTGCCAGACAGCATAGTCAGCATATTGGATGGGCAACGGCGGTAATGGATCATCGTGTTCGTTGTTGAGGGCAGCCCGGTAGAATGCTCCCAGTTCATGCTCCAGTACACCAACAGACCAGCCATCAGTGATAATGTGATGCAGAGTCAGCAACAGCACATGCTCATCGTCCGCCAGTTGCAGCAATCGACCACGGATCAGTGGACCCTGAGCAAAATCAAACGGCGTTTGTGCTTCAAGGGTGACCAATTCCGTAATGCGATGAGCATGATCTTCTGGCGCTAATTGGCGTAAGTCCTGACTGGACAGAGCAAAACCAATGTTCGCAGAATCAATGTGCTGGCAGGGCTGTCCCTCATGCAGAATAAAGCGGGTACGTAAACTTTCGTGGCGGGCTACCAGCCGATCGAGTGCGGTGGTCAGGGCAGGGTGATCCAGTATTCCCGTCAGGCGCAGTGTTACCGAAATATGGTAGACCAGACTGGCTGCGGGATCGAGTTGACTAAGGAACCACAACCGTTGTTGGGCGAAAGACAAAGGTAGCGGTTGATTACGGTCAGCCGGAGGAATGACGATTTGTTCAGTCGCTGAGGCCTCGGTGAGTGTCTGAGCCAAATCTGCCAGCAGAGGCTGTGCAAAGAGTTGTTGTAGCGATAATTCTTGTGACAGAGCCTGACGTACACGTGAAGCGAGCTGAACAGCAAGCAGTGAATGCCCGCCCAATTCAAAGAAATGGTCGTGACGACTAACTCGCTCGACTCTGAGGAGTTCTTGCCAGATTTGTGCCAGAACAATTTCAGTTTCACCGATAGGTGCTTCATAGCTGCGTGTCACTACAGCAGACAAATCCGGTGCCGGTAGGGCCCGACGGTCAATTTTGCC
>NZ_CAWMEB010000129.1:0-1110 GCF_963866145.1 Xenorhabdus sp. NBAII XenSa04 | reverse complement strand
GTGTGGTACATCTGCGCACCTTTGGAAGCAGATATCGTCAGTCTGATGACGATGAAGGTTTCTTAATCTCATTCATCATGGCCAACAGGCCAGTCACCCAACGGGGAACACGTTTCCCATTGGGTCAGGTGTTCTCCGTTGTTTTTATCAGGAGAATACCATGCAACAAAATACTACCCCGGCCACGGTGCACACTGTGTCCCCGGCTGAACGCTCCCCTTTTGCTGAAATTTTTCCGCACACCGGTTCACTGGAACTGATGTTGCTGGAGCACACGTTCATTAAAGCTGCTGCCGTGCTGTGTGACGATGACCGGTGTGACCGATGGCAGTACCGGAAGGTGTCAGACCGCATCGCCTATATCGTGCCGGCACGGTCGGATTCCGCTGTGGTCAACGTGGGTACGACTGACTTTAAAGGTGAAGTCTCCGCCGATGCCTTTGGGCTGATGGTAACCCTGAGCGTGTTGGGTTATCTGACGGCGCTGATGAAGCTGGACGGATACGCTGAGCGGTTTTGCGCCCTGCGTGAATATGCGCTGCAACATCCTCAGGCGCAATATATCCGGGCAGCGTTGGGCTTAAAGGGAGAACGTGATGCCAAAGAATGAACTGATGATGCTGGACAGTCTTGCACTGTCAGGCGTGTTCCCCGACAAAACCCCGCTGGAACGGTTATTTCTGGGGTGCCTGCTGGCGAATACCGTATCAACGTTATGCGGCGGTGACCAGCCTGAACAATGGACAAGCCGGCAGGTGTCTGAATCGCTGACTTATCTGGTGCCGACACGGGCGGAAACGTATTCCGTTTATCTGCCGGACATCCGATTCACGGCCACGCTTTCAGCCGATGCCTTCGGGCTGGCGGTGACGGCCATCGTATCAGCCCGTATCTCGGTGTTGGATACCCCGAATGAGGAGGCGTACCGGTTCTGCGCATTGCAGGAGTATGCACAACAGCACCCGGAAAGCGGCCTGATAGCTTCGGTCATGACACTGAAACCCGGAGAGGACGTTATCAGTCCGTTACTTATCCACAACAAAAATAAACATCATTAACGTTATCAGCCCATGAGGCTGTTAACCCTTTTCTTAAGCGCCTGACCAGGGA
>NZ_CAWMEB010000128.1:0-797 GCF_963866145.1 Xenorhabdus sp. NBAII XenSa04 | reverse complement strand
GAAAGCGCACTGGTTGCACATCCCCAGGTAAAACAGGCGGTAGTGATTGATTCGGATCAGGAAGGTCACAAAGTCCTGGCGGCCTATCTGGTGAGTGAGGGGAATGTATCTGATGACGTTCTGATTGAGCATCTCTCCGGTCGCCTGCCGGAGTATATGATGCCTGCCTGCTTTACCCGTATTGAGTCAGTGCCGTTGACCCTGAATGGTAAGTTAGATCGTCGGGCATTACCGGAACCGATCTGGGGCAACCGGGACGGTTACATTGCACCGCGTAATGCACTGGAAACTCAGCTTTGTACTATCTGGCAGGAGATATTGGGGCTGGCACAAGTAGGTATTGAGGATAACTTCTTCCGTATCGGTGGTGATTCGATTGTCAGTATTCAATTGGTCTCTAAACTCCGGCAGGCTGGCTTTACTGTGCAGGTTAAATCAATTTTTAAAGCACCAACGGTAGCTCGTCTGGCACAGGTACTGGAACAGGATCAACAGACAGTCAGCGTGGTGGCCGAACAGGGCAAATTAAGTGGGGAATTTGGCCTATTGCCTGTCCAGCAGGATTTTTTCAACCGCCAGTTACCGCAACCACATCACTGGAACCAGGCCTTTATGATCCGCCTGCCCGGTACGATCAAACACGGCGATATTGAAGAAGCACTGAATCAACTGGCTGAACGACACGATATGTTGCGTGTCCACTTTATTGAAACAGCAGCGGGTTACCGTCAATGCTATCAGGCCGTCATACCTTCATGGTTATCAACGTTACCTCATTGTGATGTCAGTCAATGGGA
>NZ_CAWMEB010000127.1:0-2940 GCF_963866145.1 Xenorhabdus sp. NBAII XenSa04 | reverse complement strand
TGAGGAATACTAAAGGATTAATTCCTTTAAATGGAGCAGGTAAAGTGCAAGGAGCACTTGGTGTTGGTGCTAAATCTTCGGGTACGCTAGGCACTCAAAGCAGTGGTTATGGTGGTGCTACTTTCGGTGGTTCGTCCGGTTGGAATTACACCCCGAAAGAAGAATAACCCCAAATAATATGATTCAATTATTAATTATATGAAAAGCGCCTGAATAGGTGCTTTTGTTATTATACAATACTTTTATTTAATTAATTTTTTACGGGTATTTATTTAATAGTGTATGCCAAGCATCATATATTCTAGTTTGCATCCTATCTGTCATATTGGTAATTATAACATGATAAAACCATATATTTAAACCTGCTATTCGTATTACGTATTTGTAAGGAAAATAACAGGTAAAACTATATACCTTTTCATAATAGTGAGAGTATCAGCATGCGGCGTTCCTTACCCCGCGTGTCACGCGGGGTAAGGAGTACTCCTATCATTTTGAAAAGCTATTTAGGGTAAATATCAAAAAAATAAACAATTTTTCTTATGAGTTAACTTTTATATCTTGGTAGCAAGTTGATCATAGCCAAGTAATGTTGCTGGATTAAATGATTCGTGCTCCCATCTAGGTAACCTTTGTATATTTGTTTTATATTCGAGTATTAATTTTTCTAAATCTGAAGGTTTATCTATTAAAAGAATACACTTCATCTTATCGAAGTATGTTTTCGAGGATGCTCTAGCAAATACTTCTAAAGCACCGTAAAAACGATTAATATATATACCAGTATTTGGAAACCAACGGTTGTATAAATCACCTTCTTGAATTTCTGATCTCATGAATAGGATAAAATCAGCTTGTATTAGATAATTGAATTCAATACCTGATTGCTTGCTTCTTTGTTTTAGAAGATCTGCATGTAAGGATAAACGTCTTAGTTCTAATCTATTGTTTCTGTGCTCTAGAGACTCTATATGTTCGCGAAATACCTGATATCCAACCATTGTATTTCGTCCAAAATCTACTTTTCTACCTACATAATATTGCTGTATTAGCAACTGGTTTAACGCTGTAAATCTTTCATGCTTTATGAAAATAGCAACTGCATATAAAAATAGTTCATGAATGATAAACTTAAAATTATCAAAATCCCATGTGTTCCAGCTATTAACATTTTCTGGCCGACTCATATATGGAATCAAAGATTCAAAGAAATGGTGAAGTTTCAGTATATTTTCTTCTGTGGGTGCATATTGAGCTATTACAATAAATAATGAAATTACTTCGTTTCTATAAGGAATAAACTTTTCAATGTTATCGATAACTTGATCGTCAAACTTACTATCTTTTTCTTTATTGAATATTCTGAATTTTTCAAGGTTACTTACAATGGTGGTTAAATATTCATCAATTGCGCCTGATGCAAATGGCTTATTGTCTTTGATGGCAGAGATAGCTCTCTTATAATTGGCTGTTGTTCCAAGTGATATTCCATTTGATTCATCTAGAAATGATGGCCTCTTACCTATTTCAGGCCTAATGTAAAGAGGCTTATCGTAAATCCAACGCAATAGCTTTTCAAAGTTATCTACATAGTTATCTGGCTCACTCAAATCAATATATATACGTGACTTATAGTATGTTGGTAGGTATGGTTTACCTAGATCATCTTTCTCAGCAATGATTGCAACAAACTTGCCTTGATCCTGATTTTCATATACTTCACGCGAAATTATTTGTGTTTCAGTACCAACACCACCAGACCTGCCATCAGCTCTAGATGCATAAACTTCATCACAGATGATAGCCACTTTGGTTATGTCTTGATCTGTAACCATTCTTTCCATGAAGGCAAAGGAATCCTGACCCTCTTTTAAATCCCATTTATCAAGAATTACATGAACACCAGACTCGGTTAGCTCATTAGCTAGTGCGATTACCCATTGTTCATGAGTTGGAGTAGACCAGCTATAAGAAATAAATAATTTTGGACTGTCCATCAATACGTGATTCCTTAATTAATCTTAACTGTAGTCATTAAAGTACATACCTTATCATAAAGCTTGTAACCTACTGATGCTAGGTATTGTTCTTTCATCTGTAAGTTGCTTTGCAATTTGATATTCCTCATGTTTTAACTAGCAAATGAGAAGTGCTGAACGCAATATTTAACATGAGAATAAATAGAATAAAAAGCTATGAAAAACCTATAAATGAGTTAGAGAAAATGGTTAGAGTTGAGAACACTGTGAAATCAGAATTAATAGGTAGATTAACAAATAGGAAGTTGACCCTGCCTACCAATAGCCGTTAATATCTTGCCTACATCAGTGATCCATCGCCTGCAAGGATCAACATTGAACGGCGAAACAAAACTCCCGTAGCCTGAAAGGGATAGCAAATATTGCGGTACATCTGTGCACCTTTGGAAGCAGATATTGCCAAGGATGAACACTCTAACCTGTTCGGCAATGAAGGTTTCTTAAACGAAAAAATACACCCAAAAGGTATTTTTATATTGCCAATCAAGTGTAATGAACATTAGGTCATACACTTATCTTTTATATCAACATAAACCTTATTTTTCTTTATCTTCAATGAATAACAGGATGGCTTTAGTACATCCGGTTCATACTTATCACGATCGATCACCGTCTGAAATATTCAGCGGACAATTTTTCTACATATAAGCATTTAACTCATTACTACCGTTTGATTCTTCATCTTGCGGCATTTTGCGGTACCTACTGGCATTTCAATGTTCGCACTGCTTTTGCTAACCGTTCACGGAACTCAAGGCGTCACTTTTTGCGGATTTACCGCTGAAAGTGACGCCGCAGCAAAAGGACAACACAACCCTGACAGGCTTTGGCCTAATTAACCACACAGTGAATCTGACACTGCATTTTATAGAGATAGTATCAAAAGGAGAACTTGACGATA
>NZ_CAWMEB010000126.1:0-586 GCF_963866145.1 Xenorhabdus sp. NBAII XenSa04 | reverse complement strand
CAGAAGCGCCCGGCGATTTTCTCGGCACGGTGTTTATGCGGCTGGAGCTGGGGAATAAACACCTTCAGCAGTTCTTTACGCCCTGGAGTGTCGCCAGAATGATGGCGGAGATACAGTTGCAGGATGTTTCCGCACGCTTGCAGGAGAAACCCTTTGTGACCCTGTACGAGCCGGCTTGTGGGGCGGGCTGTATGACACTGGCCGCTGCCGACGTCTTGAGAGAGCAGGGGCATGATCCGTTATGCAGTTTGTGGGTATCAGCGATTGATATTGACCCGCTGGCCGCGGTGATGGCTTACGTCCAGCTTTCCCTGACCGGCATTCCGGCCGCGGTGACTATCGGCAATGCGCTGGATGATGGCGGCAGCAAACGGACACGTTACACGCCCGCCCATTATCTGGGTAACTGGTCGAGCCGTTTACGGGGGCATCAACAGCCACAGGCCGCCTGAATTTTTTCAGCCTCTGTTCTGTTACTCTAATGCGCCTTTCGGGGCGCTTTCTTATTTTCGAGTAGTTTTAATATATTGATTTATAGTGAAAATTAAGGTGATCCGATAAGCGAGTCGGTGGGTGAATCGAGTCA
>NZ_CAWMEB010000125.1:0-2291 GCF_963866145.1 Xenorhabdus sp. NBAII XenSa04 | reverse complement strand
GTTTCCGGCACCGGCCAGTCACCCAGCAGATGGATAACTTTCAGGCGCTGCACCGCTTCGGTTACCGAGGCCGCTTCGCACACGGTCAGGGTTTCTTCCCGCAGTGATTGTCGTGCTTGCGGGTGTTGCATCAGGCCGGTGACCTGCACGGTAAAAATGTCTTCATGGAATGTCGTGCCGGCTTCATCTGATGCCGGTAAAAAAATCGGGTTCATCGGTATTTCCTTGATTGGAGGTCAAATAAAGAAAACACCCGCCCGATAAGATACCGGGAAGGTGTTTTCGGCTCCCTGGTCAGGCGCTTAAGAAAAGGGTTAACAGCATCATGGGCTGATAACGTCAGTGAGAGTGATTATTTTGATTTTCGGTTAATGACGGGCTGATAAAATCCTCGTGAGGTCCCAATGTCATGACTGACCCTATCAGCGCGTTTTCCGGATGCTGATCCACATATTCCCGCAATTCGCGAAACCGGCAGGCGTCCGCATTCGGCTCATCCAGCGCAGCGATACGGGCAAGCACGATTGACGTCACCGCCAGCCCGAACGCACCGGCAGAAAGCGTAATGGTTAACGCACTGTCCGGCAAATAAACAGAATACGTGGCGGCGGATGTCGGCACCAGATAAGTCAGCTGTTCAGAGGCATCCCGCCTGTCCCAGTATTCATACTGATATGCACCACATAACTGTGAGGCGGTATTGGCAATCAGAAACCCCAGAAACAACCGCTCCAGCGGTTTTTTACCGGGAAATGCCGCAGACAGTGCAGGACTGTCCAGCATGATAAATTCACTTTTTTGCATCATGTTCTCCTGTCAATAAAAAAGACGGAGAACACCCTGCCCGACGGGAAAAATGTTCCCCGTCCGGGTGACTGGCATCGTGCCAGGGTGGATTAAATTATCGTCATGTCCCCGCTAAACCTAGAGCCGCCCGAATACACGGGGCCTGGGGGTGTTGCAGCGCGTATTCCCGTAAATCACAAAACCGTTCAGCGATTTTATCGTGCTTTATCAGTGCCGTCAGATAGCCCAGTACGCTCAGGGTGACCATCAGCCCGAACGTATCCGCTGACACCTCGCCGTGAAAGTCAGTGGCCTCGTTTTTGACCCCATACGTGTCAGCGCGTGTCGGCACGGCATAGGCAATGTTGTCCGACACTTTCCGGCACTGCCATGTATCACACCGGTAACCCTCACAAAGCGTGACCGCCGCTTTAATGACCGTGTGTTCCAGCAGCATCAATTCCAGTGGGCTGGTTCGCGGAAAAACGTCCTCAAAAGGGGACAATTCAGACGCCGGTACAGCATGCACCGTTGTCCTGGTTTTGTTTTGTTGCATTGTGGACTCCTTAAAAACAACGGAGAACACCTTGCCCGACGGGAAACGTATTCCCCGTTGGGTGGCTGGCGTCATGCCAGGGTGGATTAAATAACCTTCATCATCAACAAAAAAGATGATATCTGCTTCCAAAGGTGAGCAGATGTACCACACAGTGTGTACTCCCTTGCAGGCTACGGGAGTATTGCTGTCGCTGCCCGAAGGTGATCCTCACAAGCGACCGGATCATTAATAAACTTTTCTACGCTAATCAATCGAAATAATAAGGTCAATGGGTAATTCATTTTCCGGGACAGGAAATAATGTCAGAAGCGCGATGGCATTATTTGAATTGATTAGAATACAATCTAGCCGTTCCAATTTTATGGTGTGACCAAATCAGGCAACTTGCTCTAACGCACTTCTGGACAAAAGCGATGTACCAAATAAGACTCGATCTGACACTATTGATGATCTGCTCGGAATCTAACCAGACCGTCGGCTTTGTGCCAGATATAGTCATTCATAGAACTGGAACTTCAACCGTGGCAAGGTCAGCCCATGATAACACTGAGTTATCAATTAAACCTGTGGCAATTCATTCCAGTGGTGGGCTGATTTTCTTGATGCTAAATAGCTTGTCAAAATGATAAATATCATTTCTCTTTAGCTATCCCTTCAACTTGGTGTTCACTGCGCAAATCATTTTCAAACTCAGCAATAAAAGTCAACATATTAAACATAAGACGCCCTGTTGATGCTGGCACTGTTGCAAAGTTTTGCGGGAGATGATTTCCCTACCACATTTTGTTATTTTTATTACTACAAACGCAATATGCTGTGAAAATGGAGCTTCATTTTTTATAGAAATTAAACTTTGTAACAGTATCCATTTAATTGGGTCTTAAGTTTCTTGCTTAGTGGATGCAAGAACAATTTCTCTGATACAGATATTTTGAGGTTGGCTGTA
>NZ_CAWMEB010000124.1:0-1803 GCF_963866145.1 Xenorhabdus sp. NBAII XenSa04 | reverse complement strand
CGCACAGATATCCGTCAAGGACAAAGCAGGCATTCCTGTTTTGCCCGCATTGTCGCGCGCCAGAGTTCGCATGTTGTCAGGTATCAATAAGGGGAAGCCAATGAGCCAATTGATTAAGGAATTAAAATTTTTTGCCCGGAAGGCGGGCGGCAGCCACAAAACCTGTCATGACCGTATTCGGATTGCGGGGCGTTTGGGCGCGTTGTTATTGAACCTGAATATCCAGGTTAAAAGTCTCAGCCATTTGAAAGCCAGGCATGTAGAGCATTACGTTGATGCCCGTTTATCTCAGGGGATTGCCAAGCGAACGGTACAAAATGAAATGTCCGCACTGCGTAATATTTTTCGCATGGCAGGGCCGGGAAAAACTGGAAACTTCGCCAAGATTGAGCAATCAGGCATTAGGATTAAGTGGAACCAGCCGTGCCGGAACGAAACAGGCGATCCCTGATGCTACATTTCAGATTGTTTATCAGAAGGCGCTTGGACGTGATGCCGGATTTGCCGTCACACTGAAACTTGCCCGATTGCTGGGGCTACGTTCTCAGGAAGCGGTGCAATGTAGCGCTTCATTGAAAAGTTGGCGGAAACAATTAGATCAACCAGAACCAAAACTGTATGTTGTTTTCGGTACAAAAGGCGGTCGGCCAAGGCAAACCCGCGTACTGGATGTTGCAGCGGTGAAAGAAGCTGTCGAACAGGCCATTGTTATTGCAGAGCAACGAGGTGGCAGGTTGATTGATAAATCAGACCTCAAGCAAGCCATGAACTACTGGCGGACACAGACCACAAGGATTGGTTTAACAGGCTGTTATTCTCCCCATAGTTTGCGTTATGCGTGGGCACAGGGTGCATTGGCTTTTTACCAACAGAATGGTTTTAGCCGTCAGGAAGCAAGGGCACTGGTATCAATGGATTTGGGACATGGTGACGGCCGCGGGCGTTATGTTGAACGGGTTTATAGCCGTTAAACTTAGTTGTTCGGTTATTGAGTTAGATAAAACAATCAGTTAAAGTATTCCTGCCATTGGCAAATACCAATGGTCAGGGATTTGCAACCCTGCGAAAATACCCCACTGGTAGGAAATTTCTACCAGTGTGTTTGCTATCGCCCTTTCAATGGCGGTTTAGACAGGGGAGGCTTCGGCCTCGCCGGTTGGGTATTTTCCGGTATTGCAAACCCTGTCTGGATCGCCACCATCAATATTAATTAATGGAAGGGGTAGCAGGAATGAATAATAACAATGTTCAAAATGACTGGCATCAAGCCGATATCATCGCAGCATTGCGTAAACGGGGTACAACCTTAGCGGCGCTCTCCCGTGAGACGGGACTCAGTTCATCAACATTGGCAAACGCACTCAGCAGGCAGTGGCCTAAAGGCGAGTGGATTATCGCGAATTATCTCGGCATCCATCCCTCAGAGATCTGGCCCAGCCGCTATTTTGATAAACGTGGTCAACTGATTGAGCGTAAGATTCGCAGTAAACCACAGGAATAACCCGTTTTAATTTGTGATCGATGTTGTAAAAATGATAATTTTTTATCTCAAGCCCTGAGCGTAAAATGGCAACCAGATTTGACCATTTTTAACCCTCATGGCTTTTTTGCTTTAAGATGATGAAAAAGAACGCAATAAGTAAGATAAATAATTAAAATCAGTCAGATAGGAAAGAAAAAGCAAGGAAAAAAACTTAGGGGCATTAAAAGGGGCATAAACTGAATGAAAGGTAATAAAATTTAACTATTCAACAAGTTATAATGTTTTTCGATTCCGCCTCCGGCACCACGATTTTAAAGCTA
>NZ_CAWMEB010000123.1:0-2621 GCF_963866145.1 Xenorhabdus sp. NBAII XenSa04 | reverse complement strand
ACTTCAATAAATAACTGCCAGTCGTAACGATTTGCCAGGATCATAAATAAGCCCGCATTGATACGCGCCATTTTTTCATGATTATTTCCCGCCGCATGAGACAGCCATTGATAGAAATGTGGGGCATGTTGCCGGATACTTTCCCCGGCTGCCGGTTCTGTGAATGCGATCCCGTTATGGTTCATGAGCCAATGCTCAGGGGCGTGAGGTTTAAACGCCTGTACAGATAAATCATACACACCATTACTGAACCCGATTAACGCCCGTTTCGGTTCACCAATAACAGGAACTTGCAATTTCATCGCACTAATCGCGTTATTAATGCCGTTCGGACTGTAAGGGGTTTCGTGCTGGTCGAAGATTGCCACCATTGAACGGCTCAGCTCGCTATCTGGTACGCTTTCCCATGTTGCACCGTTATAACGATAAGTCATTTCACTGTCAGGGTTGACCGCAATTTTTCCGTAATACTCAACCAACAGTGCCCCTCGTTGGCTGGCTGCCATTTGTGCCAGATTGTTATTGGTCTTTTTGGGCTTCGCTTCGTCGATCACTGCTGCTTCTGCTTCCATGAGCTTTTTCTCTCCAACCTGATATAACCCGTTACTGAATGCCTGCTTTGTTGCCTCAATGCCGTGATGCTGGCGATAATCGTCCCAGTCGGCTTTTAATTCCGTTGGCGGTAGCGTTACCCAGCCATTAATCGCTATAGCGGTCTTCTCTGCCGCTATTTTGCCGACATTCTTTTTTAGTCTGCCGTTTTTGTCCCGTTCTCCCGGTTCGTGCCAGTCATTGTCAGCAGCAATAATAATTTTTGCATTTGGCCACTGTGCTCTGATCAGCTCGGCAACCGCGAGTAAATTACTTTCATCAATGGCTGCCAGTACCACGCCCTTATGCAGTTGGCTGACGGTTAACGCCGTTGCATACCCTTCGGTAATGATGAACGTGTCCGGCGTTCCGGGAATCTCAGATATGGGAATAAAACTGCCTTTTTTCTGCGTACCTGCAACAAGGCGTTTTTCACCGTTCGGCTTAATAGTTTGTCCACCTGTTATCGTGCCGTCCAGCGCCTGAGTCACCAGCAATAAAGCACCGTCTTTCAATAACCGTTGATTGGGGCATTGCAGCCCCTTCTTCACCAGATATTGAGATTCGCCCGTAATCTCTGTAGCGATCATTGTAGTGATGCGTTCAGCAATAGGGTTCACTGCTCGGAGCTGCTCTTTGGCTGGTTTGGATTCAGGTAAAGGCATTGCCAACGCATCCGCCACCAGCTTAGCGGCGGCAAAAATAGTGATCCCTTTGGTTCTTGCGACTAAATCCAGCCCATCACCATGATTCGGCTCATCACATTGGCGACAATGCCAGTCTCCATTATGGTTATCATCGATAAAATGAAAGCGGTCAGTGCCGCCACATATCGGGCAAGCACCATGTTTCCCCTTTGCCGGAACATCAACGCCACAGGCTGGCAACAGGCTTTGCCAGTGATTTAGGGCTGATTTTTTGACTGTGCGGATAACCTCTAACGGGTGGCTTTTCTGGTTATTATTTCCCTGACTCATGATCACTCGTCCTCTCCATAAACAGCCGCATAAAGCGCATGGTAAACTTCCTGATTAATATCACAGGCCAGTGAAAGCAAATCATGGAGTTCTTCCGAACAATAATGACGGGTCTGGTCAAGAATGACTTCAAATAAAGACGTTCCCAGTCCTGCACGGTACATCGCCTGATCCAGCGAAACAGAGTGCCTGTGTACAACGTGATTTAATAATTTCGCCACCAGTGGCTGCGGGGCATGTTTCAGAAGTGCATGGTGAACTTCCTGATTGATATCACGCCCCAGTGCAACCAGATTATTTAAATCGGTTGAGAATTCACTCTTCGATTTTTCGATAATGAACTTAAATAATGAGGTGGCCTGATGGGTACGATATAACGCCTGTTTTAATGAGACTGGGTTATCACGCATGGCGCACCTCCTGACAGGAAACGAATATCAGAGAGGACATGCCAGCCAGTCGCTGTGTGTCGGATGTAATAATAAAGAATGTAAATTTAAGGCGAGTTTGGTTAGACTGTGTGTCAGCCATAGCATTAGCTCCGATAATGTTGTGGTTAAACGCCTCAATAGTGTTAGCGCACTTCGGGGCGTTGTTGTTTTTACTTTTTGAATAAAGCAAGGTGTCAGCCACTATGTTATTTTTAAGTGTCAGCCACGTCAATCCTTTTTTATGAATGTTTTTTGTATATACTGTCAGCCCCCAACTATTAATGGATACAGATATGGCAACGAAAGCAGTAAATGCAAAGTCAAAAAAATTAGAAGCCCGTGTACCACATGAGCTTGTTGATTCAATGGAAAAACTTAAAGAAGAAGGCGAGAGCACCGCGCAATTCATAGTTTCGGCTATGTCTGGCGAAATAAAACGCCGCCTGCGTAAATCTAAAGAATCATCTGAGTAAGAATAATGAATTAACCCTCTGAAAGAGGGTTGTATCTCAAATTGAAGGTTACTTAATATCAAAGAATCGCTATAGCTATTTACCATAACCTCATCTATTTCCCAAAATTAGGTCATGCTTCCAATAGTTAGTTCGCTTAGAGGAAGTAG
>NZ_CAWMEB010000122.1:0-4493 GCF_963866145.1 Xenorhabdus sp. NBAII XenSa04 | reverse complement strand
GAGACCACGTATTCTACCTGGGGTCCAGTGGAAGAACCCTCGAAAATGACGAGTAACGTAACCTGTCGTTTTAATGAATTGATTTACTGCTTGTTTTTTCCACTTCATCCTCCAGAGTCAGTGGCCGTTTGACCAGCGTCAACAATTGCGGAGCGACGTTCCAGCGGTTGCCGTTCTCAGTGTGAACTGTGACCGACTTTTTGTTCAGGCGCACCAGTATCCCGATAATTTCATCGCCATCAGTCTGGAAACTCACCACATCGCCTGGGCGGAAATCAGCCATACTCTGCATTGTCCGCTGGCGTTGTAACATATTGAGACGGTTAACAATACGGTCATGAAGCGTTCTGAGCACCGCCTCAGGCATTTCATCGACCAACTCATCAATATTGAGCCCCTGGAGCTCTCGGGTCGTTTGTTTCTTCATGTTAGTAGGAGTCGCCTTTCGTTTGCCCATTAATACCTTCCCTCTGTTGCTGAAGATACGAAAAGAAGGTTCGCCGGCCAACCCCCGTCAACCCACAAACTTCGGCCGCTGTCTTATCTGAATTTTCATACAAAATTCTGGCATGTTCTAACTTATCGAGGTCAGTTCGTGGACGGCCACCGCTTTTACCTCTGGCTTTGGCCGCCGCTCTCCCGGCAGCTGCGCGCTCTGCTTTAAGTTCCCGTTCCATCTGGTGAATTACCCCCATCATGGACAGAAAACCGCGCCTTGTTGCTGTGCTGGTATCGATATTTTCCCTCAGCGAGACCAGATTGATTTGCCGCGCTTCCAGTTGTTGGCTCGTTTGCAGCATATCAAGCAATGATCGTGTCATTCGGCTCAGTTCGGTCACCACCAGACTGTCGCCTGTACGTAGATGCTCCAGCAATAGCTCCCACCCGGGCCTGTTCATGCGCGATCCTGTCATTTTGTCGGTAAATATTTTGCTGCAGCCGGCTTTCTCTAAGGCATCAATCTGGGAGTCCAGGTTTTGTCCGGCACTACTGACCCGGGCATAACCCACCCGATAGGCTGTAATTTTTGATATTTCATTGTTCATGGTGTAAAAACCTTACTGCTATGTATAATAAATGCACGATGATTATAGCAACGGTTTTTGCACTGAAAAGAGCCCGCTTAATTAGATCTTTGATCATCGACACAGAGAGTGCAAAAAGTACACTTTTTATACTCTCTGAATGAAGGCTGTTGAGCCTCTCACTGAAATCCACATAGAGGTTGTCAATACCTGACTATGAGCGAACGATTGGAAAATATTAAACGTATCCAACTGTTATCAAATGCTGAAGTCGAAGAGCTTTACAGTCAACCGGAATTCAATGACCATGAGCAACGGCTTTACTTCACGTTAACGCAATCTGAAAGGGATGCATTAGCACAGTTCAGTAATACTAAAACGCGTATTTTCTTCATATTGCAACTGGGTTATTTCAAGGCTAAACAGCAATTCTTCAGTTTCTCACTGGAGGATGTCAGTAACGATGTTCAGTTTATTGCGAATGTTTATTATAAAAACTCCCTCACGACATCGTTCACTGGGCGTATTTCCCGTGATTATGTACGAATTCAGCGGCAGGTAATCCTTTCTTTATTCAATTATTGTGCCTGGACATCTGATTTGGTGTCAGACATACAATCACATATCAGCAATCTTCTCCGTTATTACCCCAAAGGACATAGTGCATTTCGTCAGTTGTTGGTCTACTTTGATCGTCAAAAAATCATTATACCTTCCTATACCTCATTTCAGGATATATTCACCAGAGCATTTAGCGATGAAGACAAGCGGCTAAAGGCTGTCATCGAATCGGTGCCGGAAGCCATTGGTGAGCAGCTTACAGCGCTTATTGATCGGGATGATGGTCTTACTTCACTCAATATTATTCGGGCTGATCAAAAGGATTTTCAGTATACAGCGGTCAAAACGGAAGTGGACAAAGCCTTACGGCTCAGGGATTTGTACATCTTCACTAAAGGTTTTATTCCGTCATTAAATCTGTCGAAAAACGCAGTGCGTTATTATGCTGATATTACGGAATAATACGCTGCCTCCCGATTGAGGAGGCTAAGTAAGCATCAACAGTGGTTGCATATTCTCTGCTTTGTTCACTACCGCTATCAGCAGATCATGGACAACCTCATCGTGAGTTTTAACTACCATACCCGCGCTATCATGGATGCGGGCAAAATTTATGCTTCTATAGCCCATATGGAGCACAGTTCTGCTGTAGTAACCGACTTCCCTAAGCTGGCAAAATTCCTGAAGTGGTTCCCAACAAGAAACCCGGAACTGACATCGGACGAGTTAAATAATATAGCTTACAGCATCTTACCCAGAGAGCAATTTTCGGCGATGGCTCAATTTCTGGAGGGTAAATCCTTTGATAAAAAAGCCGCACTTTGGGAATATTACGGAAAAACATCCAGGATTTTCTCACTGTATTTACGTCCTGTACTTACCTCCGTGGTTTTTGAATATTACAAAGCAGACAGTTATATAGGAGGGTTAGTTTCTATTTTAAAATCGCATTACGTCAGTGGAAAAAGTCCATCTGATTTGAAAATTTGTGATGACCTTGGATTTACCATACCTAAAAGCATGACCAGATATTTAAAGCGTAAATCAACTGATACTCACATAGATCCTTATCGTTTCGAGTTTTTTGTCTATCAGAAAGTTTATCATGAGATTGACCGGGGAAGATTGTACTGTAACGACAGTGTATCCTACTGTGATATTGATATCGATCTGATCGACGATACTCTGGTAGATGATGCTGAAAAGATCTCAGCGGACTTTGGTTACCCCAAAATCCCTGTTTACTGTGATCAACGTCTTGATAACGCTCTTCAGGAGCTCAATGATGCTTGGGAAAGAACCACTCGTAATATAGATAACAATAATAATCCCGGATTCAATATCTGGGAGACTAAAACAGGTCAGCAATGCTGGAGCCTACTCTATGACAGTACTGAGAAACTGGATGATGCTTTCTTCAAAAAACTACCCAAAGTTGACATCGCTAACATAGTGATGTTTATTGGCGAGCATATTGGTATGTGGAATGGGTTTACTCACATAAAAGATCGTTACATTAAGCGAAAAAAGCCGTTGCCTCTGGCAATAACCGGCTGTTTGTTATCAGAAGCCTTCGGATTTGGTGTTCTGAAAATGGCAGATATGTCCGATCTTGACATCAGTCCGTTACGCTCGACACGAGAAGACTTTATTCGTGTTGACACATTATGTTCTGCCAACGATATTGTCAGTAATCATATTCATTCATTACCCATATTCAGGCAGTGGGATCTCATAGATAACAAAATTCTGGCGGATGCTGACGGGCAAAAATTTTCGACAACGGACAGTACTATCCAGTCTCGCTACTCCAGAAAATATTTGGGTAAAGGGCGCGGCATATCCTTGTATACTTTGATTGCCAATTATGTCGCAGTGAATGCCAAGAATATTGGCCTGAATGAGTATGAAGGACACTCTCTTTACGACATGATTTACAACAATAAAACCGATATTGACATTCATATGGTCACGGGCGACAACCACTCACTGAATCAGCTGAATTTTGTCACGCTTGATTCGATAGACGTTGATTATGTCCCCAGCATCAAAAATGTAAGGAGTGCAGCAGATGGTTTACATGCTACCCAACCACTGGATAACTACACGGGCTTAATAAAATCCAAAAAAGTTATCAATGTTGAACGAATACGTTCTCAACGTCGTGGCGTGATACGGGTGTTACTTTCACTCATCATGCAGGAAAACACGCAAAGCAATATCATTCGCAAACTAAACTCCCATGCTCGCTATGCCAGGTTAAAAGCCGCATTATTTGAATACAATGCAATATTTAAAAGCATCCATGTCCTGAATCTGATCGACGATATGCAACTCAGGAAAGCCATACGAAGCGCCAGAAACCGTACCGAGGCTTACCACCAACTTCAGAGAAATATAAGGAAAACGTATCACGGTGTATTCCAGGGTAAAAGGATCGTTGAAAACCGCATAAGTGCCCATGCAGCAAGGTTAATTGCTAATGGCATTATTGCTTACAACAGTATGATCCTGAATTCTGTCTATGAAAGAATGGTTGCCAGCAGTGTATCTCAGAACATTATTGATGAATTCACTCGGATATCACCAATAGCCTGGAGCCACATGTTGTTTACTGGTCGCTACAATTTTAAGAAAAGTAACGGGGTGCTTGATATTGACGCGATGTCGCTGATGCTGGAAGCACACGTGAAACAACATTTTTGGCACGATAACAGATAAGGATCCCGTACTCGTCATTCTCGAGGGGTCTTCCACTGGACCCCTACCTGTGGCCTGAAAATCTTCTGCGTGGATGGCACCCAGTTTAAGGTACCCGAAACGGGCGATAATCAACACCTGGGTTATGCCTCCGGCAAAGCCGCTTTTCCCTCTGTTTTAGCGGTGCCCCTGATGTCCGCCCGGCCA
>NZ_CAWMEB010000121.1:0-1445 GCF_963866145.1 Xenorhabdus sp. NBAII XenSa04 | reverse complement strand
AGCATACGTGTTGCTGATTGCGTAACCTGACTGCCACTATAATTACTCAAAGCGATGAGGAAATCATTCATCTGGTCGGCTAAAAGGTGTGGGAAGTGTTTTTGCTTGGGCGCTTTGAGTGCGCTGGCAAGATCAGTAACGGGGTTGAACTCTGCTCGTCCGGTAATAACGGCATAGGTGAAAATTTGCCGACACGCCTGTCTAGTTTTTTTCAATTTATCCAAAACACCGCGTTGCTCCATTTTTCGCAGCACAGGTTACTCAATCAGCAACACGTATGCTGATGTTGACCGGAGTGCGCACTATCGAGCTGAGAGAATCGGAATGGACTGAATTCGATTTCGATAACGATCTCTGGCAAATTCCCGCTGAGCGAATGAAAATGCGCCGCCCTCACATCGTTCCATTATCAAATCAGGTTAAAGCCATTCTTATTAAGCTGCACGAAATTACAGGGCGCGGGAAATACGTTTTCCCCGGTCGTAACGATGCGGGTAAACCGATGAGTGAGGCAGCCATCAATCAGGTTATTAAGCGTATTGGTTATGACGGCAGGGCCACAGGACACGGTTTCCGCCATACCATGAGTACCATCCTGCATGAACAGGGCTATAACACAGCTTGGATTGAAACTCAGCTTGCTCATGTTGACAAGAACAGTATCCGGGGTACTTACAACCACGCGCAATATCTGGATGGTCGACGGGAAATGCTGCAATGGTATGCGGATCATATGGAGATGTTGGAACGAGGCGAAAATGTGCTGATCGGAAAATTTGGCAAAAGGGCGTAAAGAAGCGGTGATTTTTCATACTTTGTTGGCAGTGCCAGCAAAGTATGATTTTTATACAGAATATCGATGAAAAGGTAGAAGTTCCTAAAAAAATTAATTCAACAAATCGGAAAAACATTTAACGCTGTTTATTTAGTCTTGCTTTTTAAATAATCCGCCTGTCATCAAACAACGTCCACGATGAGCGCTCAAGGACTCGGTAACAGGAGAAAAAATATGACAATGACAGCGTCGAAGGAAAATCTTATTCGTTTGCCGGAAGTTCAACGCAGGACGGGTTATAGCAAGGCGTGGATCTACAAACTGATTAGTGCCGGAGAATTTCCGAAACAGGTCAAACTGGGTTCTCGCTCAATCGCCTTTATTGAATCAGAAATTGATAACTGGATTGCGCAACGTATCGCTGAATCACGAGCGGCATAACACCTAAAGAAAATGACATAAGAAACGTAACATAAAAAAACAACGCCCCAGTGTGCAGCAACACATCTGAGGCGTCTGACCAACAACCGTTATACGGAGTAACGATGATGGCTGATATACAGCATAACCAAACTCGCCCTAAATTTACATCTTCAGATATCACAGGCAACCAAAAACCGCTTGACCTGATCCAGACCGTGAAAAAATCCGCTATGTATCATTGGGAAAA
>NZ_CAWMEB010000120.1:0-657 GCF_963866145.1 Xenorhabdus sp. NBAII XenSa04 | reverse complement strand
CAGCCAGCCACTCACGGAACCCCCTATACTCATCGCGGCGGATGACGGGACAATCACCACAGGCCAGTCTGTGGAAAATCCGGTGCGAATAAACCGGCCAACCGATTTGGCCTATATCATTTACACGTCAGGCACCACGGGTCAGCCCAAAGGCGTTATGATTGAGCACAAAAGTGTGGCGCATATGGTGGCAGCGCAGGCCGAATGCTTTGATGCAGCAAAGAGAACAAAAGCCTTAATGTTTGCCGCTTATGTATTTGATGGTTCTGTTTTCGAATTATTCCCTGGCTTATTTAATGGCCTGACCATTTACCTTTGCAGCGAAACAGAACGTAACGCGCCTGCCATTGCCAAACTCATCCAACGGGAAGGGATTGAGATTGCCACCTTACCCCCAGCCATCTTGAAATTGTTAATCGGCACGAAGTTACCCTCCCTGCAATTATTGGTTACAGCGGGAGAGTCCCCCTCCCTGGATTTTCTGGCATATTTCAGCCAATACAGCAGCGTACTGAATGCTTATGGCCCGACAGAAGTGACCGTTGTTGCGAGCGGGAATGTGTATCAACGTGGAGACGCTGCAACCAATATCGGCAAAGCGAATAATAACGTCCGCCTTTACGTGCTTGATAGTGATGGCAATCTGTCTCCCGTCGG
>NZ_CAWMEB010000119.1:0-733 GCF_963866145.1 Xenorhabdus sp. NBAII XenSa04 | reverse complement strand
TTGCACACCGGGTTAATAATCTGACAGATGCCCAAAAAGAAGCCCTCGAATTGATGCATGATACGACTATATGAACACATCCCGTTTGCAAGACAAAAATCACGCTGACATCGACGGTAGGTTGCAACTCTATATTCATCTGCATTTTGCCTGCTTAAAAAACAAAAGCACGACAAATATGATGAGTAAAAGTAATGAGTAGCACATTTTTCAGAGTATTCTGACGGGATAACGCTCCCCCCTTTATGACAAAAAACGTGTCTCACTACTTTCCCTTCGACAACATCTTCTGCATCACCATTTGCCCGAACATGCCCGCAGACTGCCTGACTTGCCCCACGCCCTGACTCATCATGCCCGCCATGTCCCCCATTCGCACACCGGCCCAGGCCAGTGCCCCCAGCCAGACCATCGGCAGCACAATAAACAACGTGCCCATCACCAGCCCCATAATCAAATCATCCGAGGTATTCTGAAATCCCGCCAGATTCAACAGGCTATGGGTGTCTGAGCCATACAAGGCTTCCAGCAAATAGCTGTCCAGCCAGCGGGCGGTTTCCCACCAGAAAGTCAGGAAATTCAAAGAAAATAGGGCGAACGTCAGTGTGAGTACCGTCTTAAATTCATAGGCGGCAAACAGCAGGATCAACGGGATTAAGATATACAGCGCCATCAAGATCACCGCCTGCATCATCGGCAGTGCCTGTCGTACTGCATCGAACATCGGCATACT
>NZ_CAWMEB010000118.1:0-6982 GCF_963866145.1 Xenorhabdus sp. NBAII XenSa04 | reverse complement strand
GAGAAAATTCAGACATAAAATCGGCCTCAGGCAATCATCTGAGGCCAATTATGACTTATCTTAGTTTGCTTAAGCGAGCGGTATTACAGCCTAGCTGGGGGTTTTCTATATACAAAAAAACCCGCCAGATTGGCGGGTTTTCTGTTCAACGCGCTGCCCTATGACACCTTACAGCTTTCCGTACCGGTTCAAGAACGAAGACCTGTCTAAGATCCCCCAGTCCGTCAGCATGTAGTAGCCGGTGGCACCCCGTTCGCCGGTTGACTCCCTGACGAACAAGATGTTCATTCCGAACTCATCACGCAGAGCGGACAACTGTCTCTTGATCGTTGATTCAGGAATTTTTGTTGCCTTGTGAAGGTCCTGGAGACTTGGCTTCCCCGTTTTAGACAGGGCATTCACTAAAGCAAATTTTCTTTTCATGTCCTGTGAGATCTTCATATTCACCTGTTCTTGACAGGCCCAACCTTTCTGGCTGGGCCTCCTTTGTTAGCCTTCGACACTCAGGAGTGCAATGTCTGACACAGGCACATGAACATGCTTTTCCTTGCCTTCGCTATCGAGCGTTTTGACCCAGACAGTAGACGGAACCAGAGCCACGCGGTCTGTCATGATGACTCCGCGTTTGGTCTCACCATCCAGGTTAACGTTGACAGCGAAAATCAAACTGTCGGCCCGGACGTTCTTCCATTCCTTGTCCTTCGGCAGTGGAGGAAGGGCATCACCCCCTTCTTCATCTTTGCTCTTGCCTCTGTTAATTGGCTGCTGGACAGGCTCTTTGTCCTCTTCCTCTTCGTCACGCAAAGGGTCCTGGTCATTCTGACCATCAGTATCAGAAGACTCTTCCAGTTCCTTCTGCTCAGGCTCCTGAGCGTCATTCCCGAGTTGTTCCGACGTACCATTCCCGCCTGAGTTCAGAGTTTGGTCATCGGTACTTCCAGCACCAGGCTCATCATTCTGGCCGGAGCCAGTAAGTGGACCTTTTTCCATTTCTTCTTTGATGCGTTTGGCATCATTCAGAAGCTCACGGCTTTGTTTACGGGTAATCCCGTCAGACATAGCCACAGCGCAGACAGCGCGACATCTTTCTTCGTTCAGATCGAACAAAAGACGAAGATTATTCAGGGTTTCTGTATCAGAACATACTTCATTATCGTACAACTCGCGCACACAGTCAGGTAGCTTTAGCAACGACAGATGCGTAGATACAAAAGTGGTGTTCTTCCCGAGACGATCAGCAATATCTTTTTGCTTCCAGCCTTCTTCGATAAACAGATTTAACGCTTCGGCAATCTCTACCGGCGTTAAGTCATCCCGTTGGATGTTTTCGATCAACTCACCAGCAGTTTCGTCCAGATTGTTCTGGACCTTATCGTTGACTACCAGGTCGATGGTCTCAATACCAGCATGTTTACACGCTCTCCAACGACGTTCCCCCTTCTGGATGACAAACTTGCCTTCTTCGTTCTTCGGGAACACAATGATCGGAGACTGCTGCCCTTCGGTCAGCAGGGTTGCCGCCAGATCTTCAATATTACGGAAGCGTTTACGGACCTGGACTTTAGATACAACGTCTTCAACAGGTACAGTAAGAACTTCTTTGCCTTTCTTGCCTTTGGCGACTTTAGCAAGTTCGGACAGGCCTTTTAAATTATTTAGTGCCATCGCTTAGCCCACCTTCTCTAAAAGTTCTTCCAACACCGCCTCAACCTCTTTGGTCGCGACATGTCCATAGCGCAACTCCCACACAGGGATGCCATCGGTGGTCGCAGTATCGAGCGGAGGCCGGTGCATAATTTTGTTCTCAAACAGCAGATCCGGAACTGTGTTCTCCAGCGACTTGAGGGCCTTGTCATGGTTGACAGAGCGGTCCATGTCGTTGATCACGATGCCCAGAATCTCCAGGTCTTGGTTGTATGCCTCACGCACACCAATAATCGTGTTCAGGAGACCCTCTACGCCGTCCACAGCAAAGCCAGAGAGCTTTACTGGACATGCCACATGGGTAGACATCACCAAGGCGGCCACCAGCTTTCTGCCGAGGCTAGGCGGACAATCAATCAGCACGTAATCGTAGTTCTCAAACAGTTCAGCCAAATGGCGAGCCGGGTTCATAGCCTGGTCAAGAGGCACGGCCTCCATTTCAAACAGGTCCGGGTCGTTCTTCGGCGTATGAATGAGGTCTGCCCCGCAAGGGCAGTGCATGACCTCAATGCCGTCCAGCTCGTAAGCGAACAGCTCTGCGGTTTTGGTTCCGGTGAGGATGGGTTCGTAGTCGCCATCCTCCAGCTCTCGCCTGGGGGCCAGTCGAGAGGACGTATTCCCCTGACCATCCATATCCAAGACCAGCACTTTCTTTTTCTTCTGTAACGCCAGATAAAAGGCCTGCTGGATACAGAGGGTACTCTTACCCACTCCGCCTTTCTGGTTGGCGAAGCTGATTACTTTTGCCATACCCACCTCTATTTTGGTTTCTCGCAGGTGATCCAGACCACCCCCAAACTTTCACATGTGAAAGATTTTAGTGATCAAAAAATGATACTGCAATATCTAATTATAGTTCTGTTAAAACAAACTTGAAACAAAAAAACGGCCATAAAGGCCGCGTACTCACAAGGTTTGTGCTGTCAGCGCAATTGCTTCGCAGCCCCAAGCCCATTAATCAACAACTGCTTTGTATCGTTGAATAGCTCGGAACCCTGTTCCGGTGTCAGCATCTCCGGCATATCATCTCTCGGCCATGTACCGGCTACTTGAATCAGCAGACTGGCTGCCCAGTGAATCTGTTTCTCTTCACTTTCATCGGCCAGGGTGCATACGATGGGGAAACCGTACTTAAGCCCCCAGCGACTCACCTCTTTGAACGATACCAGCTCAGGCTTTTGCAGATCCCGGCTGTAGGCCTCAGCTATCATGCAGTTCAGTTCTTGAGTGTCCATTTATCCCCCTTAGCAGTCTTTTCATATTCTTCTTCAAACATCGTTTTCAGTGTGTTTCGTAACTCTTCATCCTCGATGTAATTGACATCAAAGCTGCTGGTAACTGCCTCACTCCCAATCCCACATAGAAAGTAGCCCCGGCCATCAGGACCAATTTTAAGAGGCACAACGGGAAGTGGCGTGTTGGATCACACTCCCGCAAATCCCGGAGAAATAATTGGTCCCCCCGCGTGGAATAACCCAGTTACCGATAAAGCCCCAATCAATTTGTGTCGAGATGGCATCAGGCTGGTATTGCTCCCCCCAGAAGTTGATTGCTGCCTGCTGATGCTGTTTACCGGCATGGTAGATATATCGAGCCACAATAAGCACGGAGAGGACAAACATAATCGCCAAATGGCGCAAAACTCTTGCGATAAAACTTAAACTCATAGGTATTGTTCTCTTAATTCAAAGCTCCCCCGCCCACTGTTGATATGGCTGGGTTCATCCAAAATCCATCAAAGCCGGTGAACATTTCCGCTTGGGTGCGTATGTACTCTAGGATGATGTCACAAGCAATCCAGCGCCGATTGTTCCTTTCTGCAGCCAACCCGCTCTTGTTTGACCCACTGAACGGATCGACAACCAAGTCGCCTTCTTCTGACAGGAAGCGAATAGCCATCTCAGGTATGTCTGTTGGAAACATTGCTGGGTGTGGTGGCAATCCCAGCTCTTTAGCGATTCTCCGAAGCTCCAACGTATCCGAACAACGGTGGCCACGCTGGATAACGTTCTTCGGTATCCGTCCTTCCGTGAAATTAGAGAATGCGTTCCCTCTCAGTCGATAGGCCCCGTCACCATAACTGACCACCCTGCTATCACCGCCCTGGTCCATCAGCTTCTGATGTTTCTCTGTATGAGGGATCAAAACCCTTCTGTTGTCTGAACGCACTCTGTCAGGGGCGTTGGTGAACCAGTAAACAGGCTCCCAACCGGCGCACAACTGGTAACGGTTTACACAGGCCCAATGGGTTGGACTTGGTGGCTTGGACAGGTTGATCCAAGGCCATCTATCCATGAGAGACAGCCCGAGCCGGTCATGCAGCGCCAGCACCATCCTCTCAACAGAGATCTGGAGGGGCTCTTGGCCTCGAAGATGTCATTGCTGACATTCAGAACGACGCTCCCACCTGGCACCAGATTCTTGACTATGGGTTCGAGCGCCTGAGTAATGAAATCCACCCATTTGGCTTCATCAACGTTTCCATAGCCACGCTGTATCCGGAGCGGAAACGGTGGCGATGTTACACACAGATGGACCGGCTCATCGAGGTCAGAGAAAAAGCTCTTGTTGTTTGACCACACTGCCAGCCCAAGATTTGTTGAATAGGCGACAAGTCGAACTCCACCAAGAGCCTCATGGAGGCCCTTCTTGGTTTTGTTGGATAGCTCCCAGACACCCCGCTCGCCGTCTACCTTCTGGAGAAGGTTCATCGACTTTAGGGTTTGTTGATACCAGCGGATCTGTCTTTTCAGCTTGCTCCGCTTGACCTTTGCCTTGCCAATTTCACTTTGTTCATCCAGAGCGCTTTTAGGAATCTCTGCGAGCTCAGCCACTGAATCGTAGAGCTCCTCATTGGATAGCGGTTTGTCCGCCTTGGCATACGCTTCTTGGACATGAAAGAGCTCTAACTGGTTACTCATCATCTCCTTCCGTACCCCGGAAGATGTCATTGAATACTGCGGTCGCTTCGGTGCTCTTAACGTCATGCTCGGTGTAGAAAGGCCACCAGGTTAACCCACCACCTTCAAACCAAGAGCAGCGGAACTGGACTGTCTTATCAGGAAGGACTTTGAACTCGACATACTGAGGTTTGTCATAACGGCACATTTCACCGAGGTCTAGGCCAAACTTTTCTTTAACCCAAGTGGATGACATCGACCCTTGGCTCAACCCTTCGCTGTTTACCCAATAAACCCTGTTAGCAGCACCAGAAATACTGATGAACAGGAAAGCCAGTATTGCCCCGATCTTCAACCATACAAAAACACTTCTCACAATCATCCTTCCTGCTTAACAAATGGGCCTTTGCTATCAAGAGGCTTTGAAAAAATAGCCCCCGGCTCAGACATGGCCGCTATATGAACGCATCCCGTTTGCAAGACAAAAATCATGTTGACATCGACGGTAGGTTGCAGCCGATGCTGCGGGCTTCGATGTAATCCGCTGGCTTGCGCCTCATTCCTCCGACGAGCGGCTTTACGAATTTGGAGGAACTCCTTGAGGTTTTCCAACCCGCCCACGTTGCCAATATCAATGGCCTCAAGTACATCGAGGCTGACATCACGCAAGATGTGAGCTTTTTCTTTCCGGATCTCACCCAGATATTCTTCGCCCTTGTATTTCAGGTAGGAGGAGTAGGTGAAGACGTTCTTCATCTGGGTGTGTGACAAGCCAAGTGCATGGTTTGCGATGACAGAACGTTCGTTGTTCTCGAAGACACCGCCTTCTTTCACGTTATCTTCACATGTCTGGAGCAGTTTCAGGATTTCCTGATTGCTCATGGCAGGGAGGTCGATGTGATAGACAAATTCTTCATTGAAGACGTCTTTGCCAACGATGATGTAGTTGATCCCCTCATTCTCCAGATAGGTCAAGGATGATTTGAGGGCTGGGAATGTTTCCGGGGTTGCACGTTGACGGTCGAAAAAGAAAGTGTCGAATACGACAACACCGTTTTTCGAGGATTTTTTGGCCTCATCCGCCATCGCCTTCATCGTGCCGGGATCAGGGAGTTTCTTGAATGGCATTACGGTAAAATGCTTGCCGACTTTCTCGGCAATTTCAGAGAAAACGCTCTCTGCGCGGCCCAGCTCAAAAGTGCTAACGTTGATGACTGGAAAGGACAACTTGTTTGGGATTTCAAGTTTGTCCATTTGCTGTGTAATATCGCTCATCGCTTATCCTTTAAATAAGTTGCGGATTATTCATCACCCCAAATGATAATATCATTTTATGATGCTGTAAATATTTAGTTTCCAACTCTGTAACGCTCTACAGCGGATTCAAACCGCTTGACTGACACGTCTACACCACTTTCCACCAGCAACTCATGCCCCTGGTGACAAACCTGCTGTTTCAGGCCAAAGAACTCTTCGCTAACACGGGCGTACTCGCCAGCCGAATTGGACATGTCAGTCACGAGGTCAAGGACCTCCATCGTTTGTGCTGACGATACTCTGGAAGAGGCCTCTCTGATTTCGCGTAGGGCTTTTTGCCCCATATCCACCAGCCGCTTGTTGCTCTCGTGCAGCCTGGATGCAGCGTCAAGTCTGTCCTAGGCCTGGGTAATTCGATCCAGAATATGGCTACCATCAATCGCTTCCTTCACGACCCGAGAAACCAATTCCTCTTTGAGCTGGTCTCTCCCCCGGCGCAAATACCGTAAATCGCTGTTATGGCCTTTCAGGGCAGATCGTATAATGGCGATGTCCCTGCGAAACTGCCAGAACGATCTGATTTTTTGCCAGAGCCCCAACTGAGCGCGCTGCTGGCAGAGTGCTTCGTACTCAGCTCCTTTTGTTTCAACCTGACTGAGAGCTGCGGCAATCCTATCCTGGTATTGCCGGTCGTCAGCCAAGTAACTTTGAATCGCTTGTTCCATCCAGTCTCACCCCTAAACTTTCACATGTGAAAGTTCATTCTTTCTTTGTTCCGACCCCCGCATAGCGCATTAGCAATGCGTGACGAAAAATCCTTCCATTCTAGACTGTTTCGGTAGTCATCCTGTCCAGTTGCTTGTTCCTGACAGGTTGATGCAAATTGATCGAGAGCATCCGGGCACGAAGAGCAGACCCCGACACCTTCCACTCTATTTACACGAAGCCAATGGCACGGTTGGCCGTTTTCAACGCAAGCATGAATCAGTGCATCCGCACCCTATACATGTAGCAGTAAGCATAAGCGCTTCCCTAAGTAAATTGACATCATCATAGTATCATTATGTGATTCTGTAAATTTTAAACAAAAAGCGGCATGAGCCCTGTCTCTTCTACACAAA
>NZ_CAWMEB010000117.1:0-9568 GCF_963866145.1 Xenorhabdus sp. NBAII XenSa04 | reverse complement strand
GGTTAACTAGGCCAGAGCCTATCAGGGATGTGTTGCCCTTTTGCTGCGGCGTCATTTTCAGCGATAAATCCGCAAAAAGTGACGCCTTGAGTTCTGCAAACAATCAGCAAAGGCTGTGCAAGCCTTGAAGTGCCCAAATGGTAGCTATGGGTTAATTGTCAGGTGTAGAAAGACTGCCTGCTGAATACTTCAGACAGTGATCGTGAGAAGCGTGAACCGGATGTGCGAAAGCCATCCTGTTGTTCATTGAAGATAAAGGAAAATATGCTTTATGTTGATATGAAAGAAAATGCATGATTCAATGTTCAATACACTTCTATGGTAAGATAAAAACGCCTTTTGAGCGTATTTCTAGCTTAATAAACCTTCATTGCCAGACAAGGGGTTTATGTCCGACAATATCTGCTTCCAAAGATGCGCAGATGTACCGCAATTATTGCTCTCTCTTTTTCAGGCTACGGGAGTTTTGTTTCGCTACCCAGTAGGTGATCCTTACAGGCGATAGGATCTTTGTCATAATAGGTTAATACCTTATCGATTAGATTTGTCAGGGTCAACTATTGTTTGATGTTAAAAATAGCCTCATAAAAATGCTCAATAATTACAATCTGTTGTGGTGTTTAAAGCTATTGAAACACATCAATTTGTGAACCGAGGAAAGGTGAGATAATGATGCAAATGGAAGAGGGAGAAATAGCGTAACAGCCATCTAAACACCAAGGCGTCTAAATGGCTGATAAGTGGTTTATGATAGCTAATAGCAGATCGGGTGTTGTGTATAGCTTATACCTATATTTGCCCACCTACCCCCTTAAACTTTTCAACAAATGCAGCAATTTTCTGGAAAACGGTTTGCTTTTTCGTTCTGTATTCCGGATTAAGCGGACTTAACTTTGGTAGCGTTGAATTGAGTTCTGTGCCGTTTTCACTTGCGTATTCTCGTCTTAATGATGCTGTGATATAGCGTTTAGCCGCATCTTCATTTAAGTTCTCAGAATTGATTAACTCCTCTGCTTCACGTTTTTGTTCAGCTTGAGCAAATTTGAAGAATTCATCAATGATACTGGCTTTGTCGATAATTTCGTCCAAATTAGTTTGATTAATGAAATCAACAATTAGACTTTCTTTTGCTCGATTACCAAGGCTGGAACGAATTAAACGGCGAACTTCATCAATTAATTCCGCCTTATTCTTATTCTTTTTATTGTTTTCAAAAATCAACTCAAGAATGTAATCCAGATTAATTTCCTGTGATTTGAGCAAATCTATTTCAAAAACGACATCATCCCAGTCAATAGTCGATTTATCTTTCTCATTAGATGATTTTTCACGGCGTAACCAATCACGCGTATCATTATAGGTCGAGCGATAATCTTGAATAGCACGCTCAGTCGGCATCTCAATCGCTTGCATAGCAACGATATCTTCATCGTCTAGGTAGTACTTAGCTTTAAATGCTTCAACAGCTTCCAGATTACTCATATCTACATGCTGTAGAGCCTTTAATCCTGCAAATTCATCGTAGTTTTGCAGTACATTCTCTACACGCAAATATTCGCCAAATAGCTTGGCAAAATCCTTTTTATCTTGCTCTTTAACAATATCATCAGGATTAGGAAAGCGTCTTTGTAACTCTGTCACTACATCTAAAAATCCACGGCGTGCTTCGCCGGTGACTAAATCAGTAAAGCCTTCCATGTATTCTTGATAACTTTTCTCCAGCACAATATTTCTGGTATTGCTATCACCAAATAAAGTGATAGCCTCAACTGTAGACTGTTCTAAATCACGGAAGGTGACGATATTACCAAAGGTTTTTGTGGCATCATAAATACGATTAGTGCGTGAAAAAGCTTGCATTAAGCCGTGGAAACGCAGATTTTTATCGACAAATAACGTATTCAGTGTCGGCGCATCAAATCCCGTCAAAAACATACCAACAACAATTAGTAAATCGACTTCTTGATTTTTGACTCGCTGAGCGAGATCTTTATAATAATTTTGGAAACCTTGACTATCCACACCAAAATTCATTTTGAACGCGGCATTATAATCATCAATGGCTGCGCTTAAGAATTCTTTGGCGCTGCTGTCCATCGCGGTGAGCTCAAAACTTTCATCAATAATCTCACCTTTAGCATCTTGCTCTTCATTGGCGGCGAAAGAGAAGATGGTGGCAATATTAAGCGGTCTTCTGCTTGTTTTATTTTCGTCAGTCTCTTTTTGCAAATGCTTGAACGCCTCATAGTAAGCTTTGGCCGCATCCACGCTACTGACCGCAAACATCGCATTAAACCCCTTGCCACCGGCCTGGAGACGATGCGTTTTTTGCCTGAAGTTATTTAAAATATACTGGGAAATTTCACGAATACGAACGGGATGTAAAAAAGCATGCTTGTTTTCTGCCGCGGTTAACTTTTTCTCGTCTAACTCTGTTTCAATGGACTTAAACTGTGGTCTTACATCGTTATAATCAACTTTAAACTTCAATACTTTTTCATCACGAATAGCATCAGTAATTACATACGAATGTAATTGGTGCCCAAACACACTACTGGTGGTGTCTGCTCCCAATGCGTTTTGCGGGAAAATGGGCGTGCCGGTAAAACCAAACTGATAATATTTTTTAAATTTTTTCTTTAGGTTTTTTTGTGCTTCACCAAACTGGCTGCGGTGTGCCTCATCAAAAATAAACACCACTTGCTTATTGTAAATAGGTAAATCGTTTTCACTTTTTATTAAGTTATTCAGTTTTTGAATGGTCGTAACAATAATTTTATTGTCATCTTTTTCAATATTCCGTTTTAGCCCTGCGGTACTTTCCGAACCATTAACACTGTCAGGCGAAAAACGTTGATATTCTTTCATGGTCTGGTAATCCAGATCCTTACGATCGACCACAAAAAACACTTTATCGATAAAATCCAGCTCAGTGGCCAAACGTGCTGCTTTGAAACTGGTTAAGGTCTTTCCCGAACCTGTGGTATGCCAAATAAAACCACCGCTTTCCGTATTACTCCAATTTTTAGCCTGATACGCACTTTTAATTTTCCACAAAATACGTTCAGTTGCCGCTATTTGATAGGGGCGCATCACTAATAAAGTATTGCTAATATCAAAAACAGAATAATGAATTAACACATTCAGCAAGGTATTTTTCTGTAAAAATGTCGCCGTGAAATCTTTCAAGTCTTTAATTAATTTATTATCAGACTTCGCCCAATTCATGGTGAAATCAAAACTGTTTTTATCACGCTTGGTGGTATTGGCAAAATAGCGGGTATCTGTACCGTTTGAAATCACAAAAAGCTGTAAGTATTTAAACAGTGAGTTTTCTGTATTAAAACTCTCTTTGCTATAACGATGCACTTGGTTAAAGGCTTCACGAATAGCAACTCCGCGCTTTTTAAGCTCAATTTGTACCAATGGCAGACCATTAACCAAAATGGTCACATCGTATCGGTTCGCCTGCGATCCTGCTTGCTCGAATTGCTTAATGACTTGTAGTTTATTACGGGGAATGTTTTTCTTATCGACCAGATAGATGTTCTCAATATGCCCATCATCAAAAACAAAGTCGTGGATATAATCGTTATGAATTTTACGCGTTTTATCTATGCTGCTATCGTTGGGCTTATCTAAGTACTGCTCAACAAAGCGTTGCCACTCACTATCCAGAAATTCTACATTGTTCAGTGCCTGCAATTGTTTCCGCGCATTAGCCAGCATATTTTGGGGCGTATTTAAGCCGGTCACATGTTCATAACCTTGGCTGATTAAATCATCGATTAATTCCCGTTCTAAATCATTCTCACTCTGATAAGCCTCATTAAGTTGTAATTCCTTAATATATTTATCAAGTACGATAAAGTTTTTTGACTCAGCAATCGTGTTGTATTCGTGCATACTTCACCTATAAATTCGATTCACTCTAGTCTTCTGACTGGTGGAAGCGGTACATCGTGTTAATTTCATTAACCAGATAACGCAATACACGCTGGTCATCATCTGTAAGTGCAGAGACCTCTTCACCTGCATGTTTTGAATGACTAGAGATATTAATAATCCTGGCTTCATAAGGATTAGGCCTACCATCATCTGTTTTTGGCAATAAATCACCCCACTTTTTATAGCCCAGAAAAGTAGAGGTTTTTTCTAATATATTTCTTAAAAAGTTGAAATGATACTTGCTCAACTGATCGTTTTCGATGGCTTTTTCGAGTTCTGACTTTAAATAAAGATGATATGAGAATGGTGAGTCATTCGGTTGGGTTGCCAGTTGATATGTGCCATCCTCATGCTTTGTCAGCCTGTATTTCTCAAATCCTTTCTTTTTATAGCTTTTATCATCGCTATTTAGTTCATTATGTAGCACGTTATAGAAAAGAGGGTTATGCGTCGTTATGATGAATTTAACGCTAGATTCGTTAGATTTAATAAGCTGAGCAAGATGCACTGCCAATTCAATCAAATGATTTTCATCTAACGAACTCACAGGATCATCAATAAAGATGTATTGCAATTGATTAAACTGATCGGTTTCTCGCTCATCAGGTTCAGCAACATTCAGCACGCTGATAACTTGCTCAATCAGTGTGTAAAACACGCTCCAGATAAAGTTGCTTTCTTCACCCTTTGATATTTTAACATTTTTAGTTGGTGCTTCATTCCCACGTTCGAAAGAAAACGTAACCTCTGAACCATTTTCACTAAAATGTGGAGTTAATTTTTCATCTGTATAGCGTTGGAAGTTAGCAATGATATTTTGGTCTTGCCCTTGGTCTTTCAGCACCCAATCTGTAAATGAATTTGGCTGGATTTTGAGTTTAGGCTCGGTATTCTCAGATAAGTCGTTATCCCAGTAAAACAAGTCTTCGGTAAAAGCGTTGTAATACAAAAAATTAGTACGCGTTAATGATAGTTCTTTATTGTTGGTACTTTCATCATTATCAATTTTTGGCGCAATCAGCTGTTTAAATTCCTTCGAAAGCCGGGTTTTACCCGTACCATTAAAGGCATAGATCAGTTGTACTTTCTTGTTGGCCTCTTTTAGCTGCTGTGCTATTTCCGTTAGCGTTTTACTCATATCACGCCTCTACTTCTGGTTTGGGGAAACTCAATAACAGATCGCGATAATATTCGTATTGTTTTTGGCGTAGTTCAATTTCACGAGGCAAACCTTCGCTGATAGAACTGGTTAAAGTGTCGAATTTATCTAGGATGCCGACAATACGTTCTTGTTCTGCAAGCGGAGGAATAGGAATGAGATATTCCATTATTTTTATTTTATTACCGCGGGGCATTTTGGTTCCTTTAGAATGCTGCATGTTGTAATCGAAAAATTTATCATCCGCTAAAACCTGATATAGATACCTCGTTTTTACCGCTTCATCAGTAAGACGAATAACAAGCACATCTCCATTTGTACCGCCGATACGGTCAGCGTGCCATATCTTCTTCAAATAGGGCCGAATATTACCGATTAAGATGTCACCATTTCGATATTCGGTTAAGTTGCCCTCAGTTGGCATATAGCTAGATTCTTTTTTTCCTGCCCGATCTTGCAGGAGATTGTCAACACCTGCATAATTAGTTTTATTTAGTTTGTCAAAGCAAATGCGAGTTTTTGAATACTCCGCTACTTCCCCCAAAGTCTTCCACTCCACCTCATCTTCTTCAAAACATAACAACTGATCACGATAGTAGTTATATTGTTTTTTGCGAGCTGTGAGCTCGGCTGTGAGCTCGGCTGTGAGCTCGGCTGTGAGATCGGTAAAGGTATCCAAAATACGGACGATTTCTTCTTGGATATGAAGTGGGGGAATGGGAATTTGTATTTTGTTTAATATAGCCTGCGTCAGACTAGGTCTTCCTGCTCCTGTATCTAGTGCCAATAGATCAATAGTTCTGATAAAATAATATAAAAATTTAGGGATAATTTTCTTAGTATTAATTTCTGTATAGTAAATTGTGTCAACATTCCAAAAAGGTGACTCAATATAAAAAATATTTGTTATCGAACCCTTGCGGGGAATTAAAACCGTTGGCTTATTATATGAATAAGTATCGACATACCCCATGATCCCGCCTGAACCATACACTGGAATATCACCAGAATTCAATTTCTTCCAATCTTTGCCATGTTTTACTTTCGCCACTTGCCCCAACAATTCCCATTCCACCTCAACCCCTTGAAGCAGTTTTTCCATAAAACTCATGTTGCTCATTCCTTGCTCTCCACACCTTCAATTTTGGCAACAATGGCATCAATATCCGCCCGCAACTGATCGATTTTTTTAACAGTGGTCTTTAATTCGGCATTGAGTTTTGTAATATCAATTAATTCGCGGTTATCTTTAACTTCGACATAACTACTCACCGACAGGTTGTAATCGTTAGCAACGATGGCTTCAAAACTGACTGATTTTGCAAAGTGCTCAACATCATCTTTACTGTCGAAGACCTGCATAATTTGTTCGATATGATTGTCGGTGAGTATGTTGTTATTAGTTTCTTTTTTAAACAGAGAGCTTGCATCAATAAACTGAGTAGTGGTGTCTGTTTTGTGTTTAGACATCACAAGAATGTTGACAGCTATGGTCGTGCCAAAAAATAGGTTAGGCGCTAATGAGATTACAGTTTCAACATAGTTGTTATCTACCAGATATTGGCGGATCTTTTGCTCAGCTCCACCACGGTAAAAAATACCGGGGAAGCAAACAATCGCTGCACGGCCTTTACTGGATAAGTAACTCAATGCGTGCAGTACAAAGGCAAAATCGGCTTTGGATTTCGGCGCTAATACGCCAGCAGGAGCAAAGCGGTCATCATTGATCAGTGTTGGATCATCACTGCCAATCCATTTCACCGAATACGGTGGATTAGAGACGATGGCATCGAACGGTTTGTCATCACCAAAATGCGGCTCTAGCAGGGTGTTACCTAGCGCAATATTGAATTTATCGTAGTTAATGTTATGCAAAAACATATTCATACGCGCAAGATTATAGGTAGTATGATTAATCTCCTGACCAAAAAAACCGTCCTCAATGATATGAGCATCAAAGTGTTTCTTCGCTTGTAATAGCAGTGAACCCGAACCGGCGGCGGGATCATAGATTTTATTTACGCTGGTCTGCCCGTGCATGGCAAGTTGAGCTATTAACCTAGAAACGTGTTGTGGTGTAAAAAATTCACCACCTGATTTACCTGCATTAGCAGCATAGTTAGAGATTAAAAACTCGTAAGCATCACCAAACAGATCAATCTTGTTATTTTCAAACTGACCAAATTGAAGTCCTGCTACACCTTTTAATACGGCGGCTAAGCGGGTATTTTTATCTTTAACGGTATTACCTAAACGATTACTGGTGGTATCAAAATCAGCAAAAAGGCCTTTGATCTCGGCTTCAGATGGGTAGCCGCTAGCTGAGCTTTCAATAGCGACAAAAATACTATTTAAGTCTTTGTTTAAATTTTCATTTTTATTGGCATTTTTGGCAATATTGGCAAACAGCTGGCTTGGATAAATAAAATAGCCTTTGGTTTTAATGGCATCATCTTTAATCTCGTCAGTGATAATATCATCTGAAAGCTCAGCATAGTTGATACTCTCATCACCGCCTTCAATGTAGTTTGCAAAATTTTCACTTATAAAACGATAAAACAGCGTACCCAGTACATACTGTTTGAAATCCCAGCCATCAACTGAACCTCTCACATCGTTGGCAATTTGCCAGATTTGACGCTGTAGTTCGGCGCGTTGTTGGGTACTTGTCATTGTGAAACTCCACTATTAATACGTTTTAAATAGCCATTAGGCCTATAATCAGGCCGGTATTATAACGAGTAAAGACGCTCTAATCATTTTGAATCGCTACAAGTTCAGTAAACATCTCAGGGGAGTTTTTGAACTACCACCAACCTGAAACAACCCGGCCTTATATTTTGCTCATAGCAACTTGATGTGGCAGACTAATTTTGGTTTGCTTAAAGTGAGAAACTGACGCGCTACGCTTGTCTTCTCCAAGTAACTGGGTTAATTTATTAGCCCGGTTACTCAGAGCTCTAAAAGATCACCTGCCAGAGAAAACATTTTTACCTACCCCCTCCCTATTAAAGAATTATGGGTAAAACTATTCATCCTGTTCACCTTCGAATAATTTTATTTAAATTCATATTGTTAAAGGGTGATGAGTTGAAATTAAACTCTTCACCCAACCGTTCACCTCCAATCAGAAAAAAATTATTCTTCTGGCTGGCTACTCCTTGTCAGTTTTGGCATCCATTCGATAGCGGTATCAAGATTCAGGCTCAGATTGCTACGAATGCCTTGTTTGCTTTTCTTGCGTAAGTATTGCTGGCTGTACTCTGCCAGTGCGCCCGGCATATCCATTCCGAAGCGAGTCACGGAAACAGGGTTGTTCAGGTTATTGCCTTTCATATAAGCAAGGTAGGTGTGATAAAGGTACTTACGAGGATTGAACGGCACAATCTCCGCATTACCGATTAACAAACCGTCAGCTTCATGGGAAGCAATAAGATAACCGCAAAAATCGACCAGTGGATCTGTACCGCGTTTGATATCCAGCGCCTCCGCAGATTTCTGCTGCTCTGCCAGTAAACGCCTCGCTGATTGTGGATCAGCAAACCTATGAAGCAGATGGCGGATAATCACAGGCAATTCTGCGGCGATTTTATCCCGTAGGAGTGGATCGCGTTCATTTTCCGGTACGACTTCGGAAAAATTGAAAATCACCCGACGCCGCGATACTCCACCACTGCGATCACTGAAACTCATGGCATTATTATTTACTGCCAACACCACCGCAGGAATGCGAGTTGAATAGGGTTGTTTATGCTTCGGATCGATAGCAACTTCATCACCACCCGTAATTGCCTTGATACCGGAACCATCACCCACATAGCGGGTCTGGTCAGGCAGGATAATCAACAAATAACCGACAATCAGCGCCCGTTCCCGTGGGTTTTCCAATGCCGCCATACTTGCCGAAACAGTATTTCCTTTGCCTGCCAGCACTCTGTTTGTTTTGTTTTTACAGTTGGCTGTTGCCTGATTAAGCCAGTGCCAGAACTGTGGCGCGTGATCTTGCAGGTTTTCCCCTGAAACAGGGGAATTGAATTCAACGTCATTGGCAAGTAATAACCAGTCATTTTTGCGGTGAGGCCGGAACTGGCAGGCTTTCAGGTCAAATACGCCATTACTAAATCCGATTAAGTGGCGTTTTGGTGGCTGCATCATGGGAAGTTGTAATTTCAGGGCATCCACGGCTGAACTAATACCATGTGGCGAGTATGCTGGCTGGCTCCCATCTGACATAATGTCAGTTTTGAAGGTTCGGCATCATTATTGAACTGAATGGCTGCTTTTTGCTTGATTGATGTCGGTTGATAAAGCCCGTGAGTAAAGGCTTGCTTTGCTATTTCCACACCGTGTTGCTGGCGATAATCGTCCCAATCAGCTTTATACTCTGTAGGCGGTAACGTTACCCATCCGTTGATCGCTATGGCGGTTTTCTCTGCTGCACCCTTGCCGATATTCTTTTTC
>NZ_CAWMEB010000116.1:0-3435 GCF_963866145.1 Xenorhabdus sp. NBAII XenSa04 | reverse complement strand
CAGCAGGGTATGGCGTTCTTCTTCACTGAGGAATGTTATTGACGTATGTGACTGATTCGGGTTGTCTGTTACCACGTGCAGAATACGTTCGAGCTGACAAAGCAAACGTCGGGCTTGTTCTTCTGTCAGCCAATCTTCACCATAACTTAATTTCATTATTAGACTGTTGCCCTGCTCGTAGGCCATCAACGAAATCGGGTATTCCACTTTTTCGACGGCCTGACGGAACATCAGAGTATGTTCTATACCTTCCTTGTTTTCGCTCGCCACTGGAACTGGATAATTTTCAAAGATCAGCAGGCTGTGGAACAATCGTTCTCCGTCAGATTGTAAACTGGCAAGTGAAACGGCACTGTGGCTATTGAGTGAGGCGATATCTTTCTGTATGTCCTGTAAAACAGTCGCTACACTGTTTGCCTGATCCCATTGCACCATCAGCGGCAATGTATTGATATACAGGCCAACACTGGATTCAATCTCATCCACTGGTACATCGCGGCCGGATACGGTAGTACCCACTATGGTTTGTTCATCACCCGTGTAGCTGTGCAGTAATTTATGCCAGGCAAATTGCAGTATCACATTCAGAGTAACGCCTTGTGTCCTGGACAGGTTCTTAAGTTGCTCATAAGCGCTTCCTTGTACAGTGAGTTGTTGTTCAGCAGGTTTTTCCACCGTTTTTATCTGCTTTAAATCAACGTGATGACTTAACAGAGCAGAAAAATTATTGGCTCCTTGAAATTGTGCTTTACGTTCCGACCAATAGGTATCTGACTCAGCTTTATGATCCAGATGATATTGCTGAGTTGCCAGATAAGCCTGCTCCATCACAATCAGGGGCGTTTGCCCGCTTATCAGTTGGTTGTAATACTCATGCACAGTTTGCAATAGAATCGGATTACTCCAGCCATCGGCAATACAATGATGTTGTGTGATCAATACTGTGACTAACTGTTCATCTTGCTTGATGAGAGTGAAACGAATTAAGCCGGGCTGGCTTAAATTAAAAGGCAGGGTTCGATCGTGTTGTTGGATTTCATCAATCGCCTTGTTTCGGTTCTCTTTTGATAACTGACTGATATCTTTGATCTTGAAGTTCTCTGGCCCAATGCTGGCGACCATTGTTACAATCTGTAATATTTTTTCTTCCCAATCAAACGCAGTTCTGAGAATAGGAAAACGCAACGAAGCCAGAGACCAGGCTTGTTGATAGACAGCAAAATTCACGTTGGTGTGATAATCCAACAGCATTTGTACACGATAAGCATCATCTTGTGGATGAGCCAGATGGTGATAAATAAATCCCTGCTGCAAGCTGGTGGCAGGGTACAGTGCTTCAATCTGATACTTCTGTTGAAGATTGCACAAGAGTTTGATTGAAAGCCCTTCAACACCATAATCACTGGGCGTTTTTACTCCTCCTGATTGGGCCTGCTTTTGACCAGTAGCGATGACGTTGTTGAGTGCTTGCTCAAATGCGGTGATAAACCTCTCTGTCCGGGTCTGTGGCAAGCGGGAATCCACACTAAATTGCAGTTTTCCCATATGAACGGCCCCATTGATACCCAACAGTAAATGACTGCCATTTTCGCTGGCTATCACAGTCCCACAATCATCGTTGGTGATGGACCAGTCTTGATGGCTGGTTCCTCCTAACTGGCCGAGATAGTTGAAACTGATAGTCGGTAAATCGCCAGCCAGGTGTCCTGCTTGATATAACGCACTGTAACCAATACCTTTGTTCGGTACAGTACGAAGCATCTCTTTGGTATATATGATGGTTTCAGCAATATCTGTCTGCATTGCCAGACGAACGGGATACATTGTAGTGAACCAGCCCACAGTTTCAGAAATATCTAATCTGTTATCTATGGATCCTCGTCCATGTCCTTCCAGAAGGATGTGGTTTACGGCTTGGGAGAACGTTTCTTGCAGGGCCAGTGTCAGCGCACTTAGCAGTAAGTCATTAATTTCAGTATGGTAACCGGTATTAGCTTCGTGCAGAAGTATGTCCGTCATCTCAGCAGAAATGCTCAACAGGTGACGAGTCAGGTCATTCTGCGCGGGTTCGATGTTGTTTGCTGCTATCACCTGTTGCCAGTAGGGCACTTCATCCTGATGCTGCTGTGCGTAGCGATGGACAGCGGTTACCCATTGCCGATAACTGCTGGTCTTCGGAGGTAATGTCATGCCCTGTAATAACAAACGCATATCTTCAGCAATGATTCGCCAGGATACGGTATCAATAATCAGATGGTGGAATGCGAAGAATAACCGGGCACTGTCATCAGCATACCCGGTAAGGTGTCCGGCTTGCCATAATGGCCCGTTGTTGTAATCGAACCTATCTTGCCATTGGGTCAATTGTTGATGTAGCTCTTCCTTATTTAATCCTCGGATATCGCAGTTCTGTAAAAGGAGATGTGAAGGTGGCATTTCCCCGGAGCAGTCCTGAACTCCGAAATAGTCCTGAATCTCGAAATAATACTGACGGTAGCCGTTTCCGGTATCGATAAAACGAGTACGCAGCATATCATGTCGTTCAACCAGCATTATCAAAGCCTGTTCAATCTGTGCCGGCTTAATGTTACCGGGAATCCGAATCATAAATGCCTGATTCCAATGGTGTGGATTCGATAAATTCCAGTCGAAGAAAGTCTGCTGGATAGGCAATAAATCAAATTCCCCGCTTAATAATCCCTGTTCGGCAACTACATTTTCTGTGGATGATGATTGTTCTGTGGATGCTGATTGCGTCAGCAACAGAGCTAACCGGGCCACGGTCGGTGCTTCAAAAATCGATTTAACTTGCAGTGAAAAACCTGCTTGCCGCAGTTTGGAGACGAGCTGGATACTGACAATCGAATCACCACCGATACGGAAGAAGTTATCCTCAATGCCAACCTGTTCCAGCCCCAATACTTCTTGCCAAAGAGTACATAACTGGGTTTCCAGTGCAGTGCGGGGCGCCACATAACTGTCTCTGTTTACCCAGACAGGCTCTGGTAATGCCCGGCGATCCACTTTGCCATTCAGGGTCAGCGGAACAGACTCAAGACGGGTAAAACTGGCCGGCACCATATATTCCGGCAAACGCTCAGATAAGTGCTTAACCAGAATTTCATTTGATAACATGGCCTCTGTGACCAGATAAGCGGCCAGTACTTTATGGCCGTTATGCACACGGTCAATCACCACCGCTTGTTTGACTTGTGGGTGGGAAGTCAGGGCACTTTCGATTTCGCCCAACTCAATGCGATAACCACGGATTTTGACCTGAAAATCATTGCGCCCCAGATATTCCAGCTTGCCATCCGGTTGCCAGCGCACCAAATCACCGGTTTTATACAGGCGGGTATAACCGTATTCTTTGTCTTTATCTGTAGCAAACGGATTTGTCACAAACCGCCCGGCAGTCAGTTCAGGCCGGTTTAA
>NZ_CAWMEB010000115.1:0-1155 GCF_963866145.1 Xenorhabdus sp. NBAII XenSa04 | reverse complement strand
CTAAATGCCTTTTCAAAATGGTAGGAGTATCAAAGAAACTCAGTCCAATTTTTGCGAATTTTGATTTTCCACAAACAAAAAAGCAAAAAGAAGGACTGAGTTATGCCTATCCTACCACCAATCTCCCGTAATGAACGGCGCCTGATGAAAAAAACGGCACAAAAAACACGTAATAAACAGTACAGCATTCGCATTCTGGCCATTCTTATGGCTTATCAGGGAAAATCGGTCTGCCAAATCGCTGAAGCGCTTTGCGCCGCAGAATCTTCCGTATGGCGCTGGATAAAACGTTTCAAAACTGACGGCTGGATAGGGTTACAAAGTCAGCCTGCGGGACGTCCTCGCCGATGGAACTTAACCTGCCTCCTTCCTTTAATCACCTATTTGTTGACGCTTTCTCCCCAGCAGTTCAAATATATCCGCTCTCGTTGGAGTCTTGAACTTTTTGTCATACAAATCAAAAAAATAGCTAATGTGAAAATTTCAATCAGTACACTTTACCGGTTCTTTTGTCAAAATAAGATCGTTTGGCGGCGGGCTGCCCCGACATTAAACCTGCCTGATCCGGAGTATGAAGAGAAAATGGTGCGTATTAATCAGGCATTATTGCAGGCTTCAAGCGAAAATCCGGTGTTTTATGAAGATGAAGTGGATATCCACTTTAACCCCAAGATGGGTTCAGACTGGTGTTTCAGGGGCCAGCAAAAACGGATTATTACTCCGGGCCAAAATCAAAAATATTACTTTGCGGGTTGTTATCATGTCCAAACCCGAGAAATCGTTTATACCGGTTACGGAAGAAAAAACTCTCAATTATTTATCAATATGTTAGAAAAGTTAAAAGCCCATTATCGTCACGCAAAAACACTGACAATTATTTTAGACAACTACAGAATCCATACCAGTCGGCTAGTTGAAGATTGGTTGTCACAAAATCCAACGGTAACGCTGTTATTTCTTCCGGTATATTCGCCTTGGTTGAATAAAATAGAACGGTTATGGCAGTCATTGCATGAAACGGTCACACGAAATCATTGTTGCCAGTACATGTGGCAATTGATCAAAAAAATTAAGATCTTTTTGAATACAGCCTCAGCAAGTAGCTGGAAAGGAATAGGAAATATGGAAGTCTCATAATTATGAAAAGGTATTTAG
>NZ_CAWMEB010000114.1:0-1087 GCF_963866145.1 Xenorhabdus sp. NBAII XenSa04 | reverse complement strand
CGGCTAACTCCGTGCCAGCAGCCGCGGTAATACGGAGGGTGCAAGCGTTAATCGGAATTACTGGGCGTAAAGCGCACGCAGGCGGTCCATTAAGTTAGATGTGAAATCCCCGGGCTTAACCCGGGAACGGCATCTAAGACTGGTGGGCTAGAGTCTCGTAGAGGGGGGTAGAATTCCACGTGTAGCGGTGAAATGCGTAGAGATGTGGAGGAATACCGGTGGCGAAGGCGGCCCCCTGGACGAAGACTGACGCTCAGGTGCGAAAGCGTGGGGAGCAAACAGGATTAGATACCCTGGTAGTCCACGCCGTAAACGATGTCGATTTGGAGGTTGTGCCCTTGAGGTGTGGCTTCCGGAGCTAACGCGTTAAATCGACCGCCTGGGGAGTACGGTCGCAAGATTAAAACTCAAATGAATTGACGGGGGCCCGCACAAGCGGTGGAGCATGTGGTTTAATTCGATGCAACGCGAAGAACCTTACCTACTCTTGACATCCACGGAATTCTGCAGAGATGCGGAAGTGCCTTCGGGAACCGTGAGACAGGTGCTGCATGGCTGTCGTCAGCTCGTGTTGTGAAATGTTGGGTTAAGTCCCGCAACGAGCGCAACCCTTATCCTTTGTTGCCAGCACGTTATGGTGGGAACTCAAGGGAGACTGCCGGTGATAAACCGGAGGAAGGTGGGGATGACGTCAAGTCATCATGGCCCTGACGAGTAGGGCTACACACGTGCTACAATGGCGGATACAAAGAGAAGCGACCTCGCGAGAGCAAGCGGAACTCATAAAGTCTGTCGTAGTCCGGATTGGAGTCTGCAACTCGACTCCATGAAGTCGGAATCGCTAGTAATCGTAGATCAGCATGCTACGGTGAATACGTTCCCGGGCCTTGTACACACCGCCCGTCACACCATGGGAGTGGGTGGCAAAAGAAGTCGGTAGCTTAACCTTCGGGAGGGCGCTGACCACTTTGTGATTCATGACTGGGGTGAAGTCGTAACAAGGTAACCGTAGGGGAACCTGCGGTTGGATCACCTCCTTAACCGAAGATGGTGAAATGTGAGTGTTCACACAGATTGTCTGATGAAA
>NZ_CAWMEB010000113.1:0-661 GCF_963866145.1 Xenorhabdus sp. NBAII XenSa04 | reverse complement strand
ACGGTTGAATTAGGCTTAGGGCTGGTTATTTCTGGAGGGCAATTTTGCACAGAATAGCTCACTTCTTCTTTTCCTGGTATTTCTGGTAAGAAAGAATGATGAGTGGCCTGCGATTCTGATGAATAACTGAATACAGATGCTTTATATTGAATAGAGCAAAATGCCTCTAAACCGTCCAGACGCCATTCACCTGTCCCAGTATCAACATCAGGCATCAATCACTTCACCTAAGCCTAATTCAACCGTAGAAAATAATTATATTACAATTTCAGGTAAAGGCCGTAATCAGGATGGAACTCTTCCTAATATTAACACAAGTTTCAATTTCTATTTTTATGAAGTTCAACCTACAGGAGTTGGTGATAATTGGGAAGGGCAACTCTGGATGCCGTGTGGTATTACCGGTACAGTTAGCCTTGAGGGTATCGATAATTCAGGAGTCACATTTAATGGTCCGCCCTGTGGAGAAACCATTACTTCAATGCAGGATGGGCAAACCATTTCTGCCGGAAAATACAGTTTATCGGGCCGGGTGAATAGCGATACGGCTGATGACGCAAAGCGTATACAGGTTCAAATCACGGGTTATAACAGTGATGGGACGATTTATACACCAGCAAAGAGTTATACTCCTGATGTTGATACTGGGACAGGTGAATGG
>NZ_CAWMEB010000112.1:0-6418 GCF_963866145.1 Xenorhabdus sp. NBAII XenSa04 | reverse complement strand
GATGAGCGGCCTGTACACTGCCTTGTACTGGCGTGTCATCTATATCCAGCCGCAACGGCAGAGTATTGATAAACAACCCCATCCCACCGTCTGCTCCTTCGCCGCCAGTCATACGTCCAAACAGCACGGTGCCAAATACCACTTTTTCCTGCCCACTGGTGCGCGACAACACCTGAGCCCAGGCCAGATGACACAAAGCCGCCAGACTCACCCCTTGCTGCCGCGCCTGATGACGCAAGCGGTCATTCAGTTCCGGCGTTAGCAATCGGTAACATTCCCTTTCCTGTGATCCATCAAGATGGACCGCCGCCAGTCCGAACGGCAGTGTTGGTTCTTCCACTTCTGCCAGCATGTCGGTAAAGAAACGGGTATGTGCTGCCTGACTCACGCCCAACCGGGCCTGTGCTACCAGATTGCGGAATGGTACAGGCGCCGCCAGACTCTGCTCGTGTCCTGTCAGGCAGATCTGTACTTCACGATGTACCACCTCCAGCGTTTGATGGTCACCAATCAGGTGATGCAATAATTGCAGGACAACCCAACGGCCATCCGCTTCTTGCGCCACCACAAAGTGTAATAACGGGGCTTGCCTTAGATCAAGACGATAATAACTGGGATCAAAACGGCGACTTAACTGGTCAAGCACCGGACCATCAGCCGGATCCAGCGTCAATTCTGTCACTGACAAAGGAGCATGACGCCAGACGACCTGCACCGGAACCGATATCCCTTGCCAGATAAACGCGGTGCGTAAGATATCATGCCGCTCGATTATCTGTTGCATAGCTGCCAGATAACGATCCAGCAACGCGCGGTCAGCAAACGCCATCTGACCACTTAACAGGTACGTATCCCCTTCCCGTGCTAATAAGTGGTGGAACAAAATACCGTCCTGTAACGGGGATAACGCGTAGATATCCTGAATATTCGCCACGCCGCCCGGAACTTGTTTGACAATGTGGTCAATGTCCGCCTGCGTTAAATCTGCCAACGGCAACATAGCCGGAGTCAGTTGCTGCGTCTCGGCGGTAATCATATTCGGTGGGATTTCCAGGGTCTGGTGTTGCCCCAATGTTTGCGCCAACTCGGACAACACCGGCGACCGGAACAATTCCCGCGCTGTCAATGTTAACCCCTGCTGACGCAAGCGCTCAATCATACGTACCGCAAGCAACGAATGCCCGCCCAGTACAAAGAAGCTGTCATGACGACTGATTTGCTCAATGCCCAGTAATTCTCCCCAAATCGCTGCCAGCGTCATTTCGGTTTTTCCCTGCGGGGCTGCATAAGTTTGCCGGGCAAAGGCGTCACCGTCCGGGGCTGGCAGCGCCCGGCGATCCAGCTTACCATTCGGCGTCAGTGGAAACGCATCCAAACGTACAAAGGCCGCCGGCACCATATAATCCGGTAAAACCGCGCTCAGATGCGTTCTCAGGCTGTTTGCCAGCTCTTCCTCCTCTTCCACGACCACATAAGCCACTAACCATTTCTCTGTTCCATCCCCCAGAGCCAGTACTGCTGCCTCACGCACTGCCGGATACTCTGTCAACCGGGCTTCAATTTCCCCCGGTTCAATCCGAAAGCCGCGGATTTTCACCTGCTGGTCATTACGCCCCAGAAACTCCAGATTACCGTCCGGCCGGTAACGGGCTAAGTCCCCGGTGCGGTACATCTTCACATCCGGGCTACCACTAAATGGATCATGAAGGAAACATTCAGCCGTTAATTCGGGGCGATTTAGGTAACCACGGGCCACGCCGGCACCGGCAATATAAATTTCTCCGATCACGCCAAGAGGGACAGGTTGTCCAGCAGGATCAAGAAGATAGATGCGGGTATTGGCGATTGGGCGGCCAATCACTGATGCTTCCGGGATCCCGGTCTGAGCTTTATATTCATACCAGGTAGCATCACCATTAATTTCGGATGAACCATAAAAATTTAACAGACGCAGCCAGGGGTAATCTGCCACAATTTGTCGGGCCAGTTCAGGCGCCAGCCGTTCTCCGCTGCAAACCAGCGTCCTGATGAATTTTAACTTATCGCCATGGACTTGAATTAAGTGTTTTAGTAACGAGGGCACCAGTACCAGATAATTGACGTCAAAGCGGCGTAAACCATCACAGAAACGGTCAAGATCTTTCACTGCCTGATCACTGAAAACGACCAGTTTGCCACCGGACAACAAGACGCTCAGCATCTCGGTGACAGAATCAACAAAGCTGATGTTGGTTTTCAGTGCCCCTACCAATGGCACCGTTACGATATCGCGGACAAACCATAATAAGCGGTTACACAAGGCGTGATGACTGTTCATCACGCCTTTGGGCAGGCCCGTAGAGCCGGAAGTGTAGATCACATAAGCCAGATGGTGCGATGTCAGTCCCAACGCCTGAGCATCTGGGTTATCGGTGGAATGTGACATCAAGAATGCTGCCTGAGCATCAAGTACCACCATGGGCACAGTGTTGGCTAGTCGGTCAACCCACTCAGTTTGAGTCAATATCGCAACGGGGGCGGCGTCTTCAAGCATATACGCCAGCCGATCAACCGGATAAGCGGGATCCAACGGCACGTAAGCCCCACCCGCTTTCAGTATGGCTAATAACCCAATCACCATTGCGGGTGACCTTGACACACAAACCGCGACCCGTTGTTCCGGTTCAATCCCCAGTTCAATTAACTGATGAGCCAACTGGTTGGCTCTGGCGTTTAATTCAGCGTAACTGAGGGTCTGCTCTTCATACACCAGGGCCGTGGCATCCGGGGTTTTCGCCACCTGCTGTTCAAATAACTGATGGATACACAATGTGTCAGGATACGGCGTTTCCGTTGCGTTCCAAGCGGTTAACAACTGTGTGCGTTCCGCTTGTGGCAGGATGTCTAATGCCCGCACCTGCCTATCCGGGGTGTGCTCCAGCGCATCTGCCAGACTTTCCAGTGCCTGCTGCATATAGCCCCATATCTGCTCCGGCTCAAATGGTTGCACGACACTCGCCGTCAATCCCAGTGCATCACCAAAATCCTCCACCGACAACACAAAGGGATAGTTGGTGCGTTCCTTGCCATCTAAAAACTCAATGCCTGCCAATGTATTATCCGCCGGTGCTGAGGGGCTATTGTGCCGATAATTTAGCAAAGCGCTAAAGAGGGGCGTACCGCGTTCAATGCCACTGCACTGTTGTGCCAACACCAGTGACGCATGCTCATGGGCAAGTAATCCCGCCAGCCGGCGATGGACGGTCTGTATGCTGTCCCGAACCGGGGTATCATCCATATCCAACCGCAATGGCAAGGTATTAATAAACAAGCCCATCCCATTGTCTGCCCCTTCTCCAGCGCTCATACGCCCAAACAGCACGGTGCCGAACACCACTTTTTCCTGTCCACTGGTACGCGACAATACCTGAGCCCAAGCCAGATGACACAAAGCCGCCAGACTCACCCCATGCTGGCGGGCCTGACGGCGCAAGCGGTCATTCAGTTCCGGCGTTAGCAATCGGTAACATTCCCTTTCCTGCGATCCATCAAGATGGACCTCCGCCAGCCCAAATGGCAGGGTCGGCTCTGTCACTTCCGCTAACATGTCAGTAAAGAAACGGGTGTGGGCTGCCTGACTCACGCCCAACCGGACTTGTGCCACCAGATTGCGGAACGGCACAGGCGCAGCCAGGCTCTCTTCCTGTCCCGTCAGGCAGGTCTGCACTTCACGGTGCATCACTTCCAGTGTTTCATGATCACCAATCAGGTGATGCTGTAATTGCAGCACAATCCAACGGTCATCCGCTTCCTTTGCCACTACAAAGCGCAATAACGGCGCATCACTCAGATCAAGGCGATATTGATTGATGTTAAAACGTTCATCCAGTTGCCTGCTAACTGGCCCATCGGCCGGGTCCAGTATGAGCTCCGTTACTGACAAAGGGGCATGACGCCAGACCACCTGCACTGGTGTAGATACACCTTGCCAGATAAAGGCGGTGCGTAAAATATCGTGACGATCAACCACACGTTGTATCGCTGCCAGATAACGATCCAGCAACGCGCGATCAACAAACACCATTTGACCACTCAACAGGTAGGTATCCCCTTCCCGTGCCAGTAAATGGTGGAATAAAATCCCGTCCTGCAACGGGGATAACGCGTAGATGTCCTGAATATTTGCTACCCCGCCCGGCACCTGTCCGACAATATGGTCAATATCCGCCTGGGTTAAATCTGCCAGCGGTAACATCGCCGGAGTCAGTTGCTGCGTTTCGGCGGTGATCACATTCGGCGGGACTTCGATGGTCTGATGCCGTCCCAACGTTTGCACCAGATCAGACAACACCGGCAACCGAAACAAATCCCGCGCTGTCAGTGTTAATCCCTGCTGACGCAGGCGCTCAATCATACGCACCGCAAGCAACGAATGCCCGCCCAGAGCAAAGAAACTGTCGTGTCGGCTGACTTGTTCAATACCCAGTAATTCTTCCCAAATTGCCGCCAATGTGATTTCCATTGCCCCCTGCGGGGCTTCATACGCTTGCCGGGCAAAAGCGTCTTCCTCCGGGGCCGGCAGTGCCCGGCGATCTAACTTACCATTCGGGGTTTGTGGGATGCTGTCCAGACGCACAAAAGCTGCCGGCACCATGTAATCCGGTAAAACTGCACTTAGATGGGTACGCAGGCTGTTTGCCAGCCCTGCATCCCCCACCGTTTCTGTGACCACATAAGCCACCAGCCGCTTATCCTGCCCTTCTCCCTGCGTCAACACGACTGATTCATGCACTGCCGGGTGCTCTGCCAATCGAGCTTCAATTTCCCCCGGTTCAATACGAAAGCCCCGAATTTTCACCTGCTGATCGTTACGGCCGAGAAATTCCAGATTGCCATCCGACCGATAACGGGCTAAATCCCCGCTGCGGTACATGCGTGCATCCGGGGTATCACTGAACGGATCAGCCAGAAAACGTTCGGCGGTTAACTCAGGGCGGTTCAGATAACCTCTTGCCACTCCTACCCCGCCAATATACAGTTCTCCCACGGCTCCTAGTGGTACAGGCTGACCAAAATTATCCAGTAAATAAAGCCGGGTATTATCTAATGGGCGACCAATTATTGGGTAAGGATGCTCTGGGCCTATATGCGCCAGTGTTGCATCTACTGTGCATTCCGTTGGACCATAGACATTATAGGCAGTCAGTTGTGGGATGCCGATTACAGTCTGCCAGGTTTGTGTTGATATGGCTTCACCGCCAACCAGTAGTACTAACGCTTTTTTATGCTGACATATGCCCGCAGCCAATAACATCTCTAATTGCATTGGCGTACAATCCAATACGTCAAGGTCAGCCTTAATGAGAAATTGTAATAAGGCCGCACCATCAACTCGCACCTCTTGTGACACAATGACCAATGTGTAGCCATTCAAGAGACTCAATAAATTTTGCAGTGATGCATCAAATGAAATACTGGCGTTCAGACTAACCCGATAAGGTGCAGATGAATTGGCAAAAACACGCTTTGTCAGTACTGCATATAAATTTAACAAAGAACCCTGTTCTACCATCACCCCTTTTGGCCGACCCGTCGAGCCGGAAGTATACATCACATACGCCAGAGAGCGTGAAGTCAATACCGCTATCTGTGGGTTACTATCTGACTGTTCAAATAAGATATTTGGATCAAGCACCCTTCGTCCTGCCAATGCTTGCTCACCCAAAGCTGTCCGGCCAGTATTATCGGCCAGCACTATCGCCGGCTCAGCATCCCTCAGATTATCAGCCAGACGTTCTCCCGGATAAGCCGGGTCCAGCGGCACATAAGCGCCTCCCGCTTTTAAGACGGCCAGCAACCCAACCACCATGGCCGGTGAACGTGCCACGCAAATGGCGACTCGTTGCTCCGGTTCCACGCCCAGAGCCATTAATTGATGGGCCAGCCGGTTAGCCTGGGCATTTAATTCTGCATAACTGAGCGTCTGGTTTTCATAGACCAGCGCGGTGGCCTGTGGCGTTTTCGCCGCCTGCTGTTCAAACAACTGGTGGATACACAACGTCTCAGGATAAGCGGTTTCCGTCCTGTTCCAGGTTTTTAATAACCGTATACGTTCTGCTTGTGGCAAGATGTCCAACTGTCGTACCGGGATTTCCGGGGTTTTTTCCAGTGCGTCCACCAGACTTTCCAACGCCTGCTGCATATAGCTGCATATCCGCTCTGGCTCAAATGGCTGCACTATTTGTACTGTCAGGCCCAGTGCTTTGCCAAAATCCTCCACCGATAATGTTAATGGGTAGTTGGTCCGCTCCTGGCCGTCTAATAACTCAATCCCTTCCAGCGATTTATCCAATTGATTCGATTGATCATTATGTCGATAATTTAACAGGGCACTAAAAAGGGGCGTACCACGTTCAACACCGCTACACTGTTGCGCCAG
>NZ_CAWMEB010000111.1:0-784 GCF_963866145.1 Xenorhabdus sp. NBAII XenSa04 | reverse complement strand
CCACAAAAAAGGGCGTCAGCCGCTGCCGGCAGGATTAGCGCGGGAAGTGCAGCATCATACCCTGAATGCGCCGTACTGCGATTGTTGTGGCGAACCGCTGCATGCCTGCGGCACGGAAACGTCAGAAACCCTGAAAATCGTGCCGCAGAAAGTCAGCGTCATTCGTCATGAACGCACCAAATACACCTGCCGGCAGTGTGAAAAAACCGAAACCCACAGCAGGATTATCACCGCCCCGACGCCGCCCAGCCTGTTACCCCGGACGATAGCCAGCCCGGAAACGCAGGCGGCGATTGTCACCGCGAAATATGTCGATGCGCTGCCGCTATACCGGCAGACCGATATTTTGGCACGCTCCGGCATTGACATCAGCCGCAGTACGCTGGCGAACTGGTGTGTGCAGCTCGGCCGCAAGGTGCATGTGCTGGTCGAACTGATGCGGACTCATCTACTTGATGAACCGCTGATTTGTGCGGACGAAACCCCGGTACAGGTGCTTCACGAAGTCGATCGCCCGGCACAAAGCAAATCCTATATGTGGGTGTACCGCAGTGGGGAATTTGCCGTGCATCCGGCGGTGATTTTTGACTATCAGCCGAGCCGCAGCGGGCGTTGCGTGGCGGATTTTTTAGGGGATTATGCCGGTTACCTGCTGACGGATGGCTATGCGGCTTACGATACGCTGAAATCGGTCAGGCACGCCGGCTGCATGGCGCATGCCCGTCGCAAATTTACGGATGCCCAGAAAGTGCAGGCCAGTAAAAAAGCCGGACGTGCCGAGCAG
>NZ_CAWMEB010000110.1:2304-8576 GCF_963866145.1 Xenorhabdus sp. NBAII XenSa04 | reverse complement strand
TTCAATGACGATTGGTATATGACGGATGGCTATAAAACTGACCTGATTTTTTCATGGGATAGTTTTTAGAAGTTCCCTAAAATCAAATTTTATTTGATTTATAAAATAAGAAATTAACATGTTTGATTTATTTATATAAACTATAAATGACTAAAAATAGAATGGTAGATGACCAAAATAATGAAAAATTAGATTTGGCTTACCTTCTTAAATTGACAATAGAACCCGTAAGATAAAATGAGGTAAATAATATGACAGATGGCTATAAAGTTCCAGTTAGCAGTATTGAATCAACAATGAGTAAATGTGATGTGACACAAATAGAAATTAATTCGAAAGCAGGAAATGCTACCGTTGTAGTGAAAAATTCAGACTTAAATAAAACAGTTACTATCACTGATCTTTCTGGCATAGGTATGTCAAAATACATAACATTCTTATCTTGTTTTCACAATAACAAAAAGTTAGATATACACTTGGCTGACAATATAGTTAGCAACGTAAGTCTAAATACGGATCAATAAATATTTTCAAATTTCAATACACTTTACAATACTAATTGTTGTGTGTATTTTGAAAAAAACACATGGTAGACATGGAAGAGTAAATTTTCTCCTATGTCTACACTGTAGTAGTTCAGACTTGATCTGATGAGATGGACGTCCCGTATGGCGTCAATTGTACCAAAATGAAATAAGTATATTCATTTTATGGGAGCGTCCATCATATATCATAAAATTCTCGGTATTGATCTCGCTAAATCTGTTTTTCAGCTTTGTTTGCTTAACGATAATCACATTATATTTAAGGTTCTGTCGCATTAACGGCGAGTTAATCAGAGATTCCGCGAGTGATTGTTTTTTATACTGACAAGCGATAAAATTGTTCCGCCGCGGATAATCGTTCACCTTCCTCTTGCCGATACTGGCCTTTTCGAAGCATGGCAACGAGTTCTACCCCCGCCAGCAACGTTTGCGCCCGGCGGAACGATTTAAATCCCAGCATCGGACGGATCCGGCGTTTGACATGGCGATGGTCTTGTTCAATGCGGTTATTCAGGTATTTATTTTGCCGGATTTCAATCACCTCCTGCGGCGATTTGCCGGCATTGAGGAGGGAGAGCGCGGCGGTATTAGCTCCACTTTTATCAATAGTCACAACGGCGGGTCTGCCGTGCTGGCGTATTGCTTTACGGAAAAAACGCCGGGCTGCCGTTGCATCGCGGTGGGCGGTCAGCAGGAAGTCAATCGTCTGACCGTCGGTATCAACCGACCGGTAAAGGTAACGCCATTGCCCTTTGATTTTGATATAGGTTTCGTCCATGCGCCAGCGACGACCCACAGGACGTTTATGGGGTTCTGGGTGACCGGATAGGTCTACTCACCCAGGACCCGATGGAGTTGGGCACCGGATTCATTTTCTTCGAACCAGCAAGCAACCTGAGTTCCCAATCCATTTGCAAACTCAATCAGCTCATCTTTTGCCCTTGAAGCATCCTGTTCATCGGTTGATGCCCTCAAGTATCCGTAAATCCGCATATGGGTTTTCATCAGTTCACTATACATGGTGTCATTATTTTGGTGCATTATAGGGGTGCGCTTGGAATTCGGAAAATATCCTACGTTAAGCTCTTTTTCGTACAATCGAACATAAGACGTTCTACTTACTCAATACCCCAGTAAGCCAACATATTGAAAATAAACAATGACAAATAAGTACACCCTATCAGCACTCGCCGTGAACGTTTTTGACAACCTCTTTTGGTAAAAAGATCTATCAAGGAAAAACATGCAGCCGACGCGCCCAAGCCGGATACAAATTCTTAAAACCGATGAAATTGATGAGCTGTATCGCCGACCGCAATTCAGTCAGACAGAACGTGAAGAATATTTTGCCCTGAATGACACACTTCTTGAGCACATCCGCGCAATGGAGAAACTCGAAAACCGTATTTATTTCATTCTCTTTATTGGGTATTTCCGGGCTAAGCCAGTTATTCCCAAATTCCATTTGAAGGACGTCAGACCGGATGTTCAGTATATTTGCCAGACCTACTTTTCAGGTGCAAAACCACGGTACACTGAGTTGGTCAAATCAACCCGATCCCGGTTAATCAGTCAGGTTCTGGCCTTGCTTAGTTTTGAGCAGCTAACAACCTCCATGACTGACAATCTGGTCTTACGTCTCCAGGATGTCGCAACCATCTATACTGATCCCCGATACATGTTCGATGAATGTATCGCATTCTTTAGTCAGCAACGTATTGCCCTTCCGGCATACAGTACTATCCAGACGCTTGTCACCCGGACACTCAGTGCCGAAAGAAAGCGAACCGAAGCCATTCTGTCCCGAAAAATGTCGGAAAATACGGTTCACACCTTACAGAGCATCATGGCAGACAAAGGGCTGCTTAACAGCCTGTCCGGATATAAGGGATCAGCCCGCAGCTTTTCGCCATCAGAACTGGAGCGTGAACTGAATACGCACAGAACCATAAAAAGTATTTACCCTGAATTAAAATCTCTGATCGAGGCTCTTCGATTATCCCGTGGAAACATGCTCTATTATGCCTCCGTTGTAAGGCACCGTCCAGTTTATAAAATCAGGCGAATGCCCAAGTGGCAGGGGCTGCTCTATCTGAGTTGTTATCTCTTTTTTCGATACCGGGAAAACAATGACAGGTTAGTGACCGCATTTTGCCATCTTGTAACAAAACATCATGAATCCGCAAAAACGTTTGCCCAGCAAAAAGTCGCTGAAGAACTGGAAGTGGTCAGAAATAAGCTTAAGTATGCCGGCAACGTTCTGAGCTTATTTGTTGATAATACACTCAGTGACAGTGTTCCGTTTGGTGAAATTCGTAAGCAGGCATTTTCACTGATTGATGAAGCTGATATGAGAAAAATCAGCCAGCATTTTTGTAAGGAGAACTTTGATCTGGTTGACTACCAATGGCAATACACCGACAAGCACGCCCGCAGAACATCAAACTCTCTGCGCAAGCTGTTCAGGGCTATCGATATTGAGTGTTCCCCTGACCAGCCTCTGATGGCTGAACAAATAACCACAGCAAAAGCTGATCTGGACAAACACAAACGGATCACGTGTGTGACGCCGGAATTCATCCGCCCACGCGACCGGCGTTATCTTCTTGAGGGCGATGAGGTTCATCTCCAGCGGTTTGAGTTCTATTTGTATCACCGGATTGATCATATGATCAACAGCGGCAGGATCTATGTGAGTGAGAGTGAAAAGAATAAACGTCTGGAAGATGACCTTATTCCGGTGGATGTCTGGATGACGGAAAAAACAGAGCTGATTGAAAAAACAGGACTTAATCGTCTGAGTGATCCCATTAACCAGACGCTGATGCAATTGGAAATGAGGTTAAATACCTTGCTTGATCGCGTAACAGCTGACATTAATGCTGATGCCAATGATTTCGTAAAATGCCAGCCCCGCTCTAATCGTCTGACATGGAGTCTGGCGAACCGTCGCTGGAAAACCGGTATTGACAACCCGGTTTACAGCCAGCTCAAGCACAAAGGAATTACTGAGATCATGAGTTACGTCAACCGCAAAACAGGTTATCTCAGCGCCCTTAAAAACATGACAACCTATAAGAAAAAGTCAAAGACACGGGAAGGTGATTTGATAGCCTGTATTTTCGGCAACGGAGCAAACTATGGCCTGCATCGAATAGCCGCCGTTTCCGATCGCAGCGTAGGAGCACTCCGGGCGGTCAATGATAGTTATATCCGGCCGGAAACGACCCATGCCGCCAATGATATTATTTCCAATGCGATCGCCCGCTTATCTATATTCAAGTATTACACCCTCAATGAGGCCGCACCTTTTGGCAGTATCGATGGACAAAAACACGGTTGCCGGATAAACACATTCAAGGCTCGCTTTTCTGCCAAGTATTTCCGTAAAGGTAAAGGGGTATCAGCATTATCGCTGGTCGTCAATCATGTTCCAATCAATACTACCGTGAACGCCCCGAATGAGTTTGAGGGGCATTTTGCTTTTGACCTGCTCTATAACAACAGCAGTGATATCCAGCCGTTCTCGGTTTCGACGGATAATCATGGGATCAATAATGTCAATTTTGCCTTGCTGGATATTTTCGGTTACCAGTTTGCCCCTCGTTATGCCAAGTTCAAAAAAATCTTTGAAGAATTGTTCGATATCACCTTGCTGGGTGAAAAACTCCATATTTCTTTGAAAAAACCGATAAAACGCAAGTTCATCATGGATGAATGGGAACGTATCCAGCATATTGTTTGTTCATTGAGTCGCAAGGCAACCAATCAGAGCACCGTGGTCAGAAAGCTGTCAAATGGCAAGAGAACTCACTCGACATTGTCTGCCCTACGTGAGTATGACAGGTTAGTTAAATGTATCTATTTGCTTGAATACGTGGACAATCAGACACTGAGACAGTTTGTACAACAGGCATTGAATCGGGGAGAAGCCTATCATCAGCTCAGAAGAGCTATCGCGTCCGTCAATGGAAATCAGTTTCGAGGCGGAAATGATTATCAGGTTGAACAATGGAACGATTGCGCCCGTCTGATCGCCAATTGCATTATCTACTACAATTCAGCCTTGTTATCCGGACTAGTAGAACGATTTGAAAAACAAGGTAACAGCGAGGCAATTGAAATACTGGCCAATCTCTCCCCAGTGGCCTGGAGCCATATCCAGTTGGCAGGGAACTATACCTTCGCAGAACAAAGCGGCACATTCAGTCTTGACAGTCTGCTAGAAAATGTAGACCCTCTGCTCGAATCAAAGATGGATGATAGTGATGGGTATGATGATTACGAGGAAGTTGGCTGGTTATTTTCATTCAAGACTTTGAAATTATTAGATAATTTTAACATCATGGAACTTTTCGCTGAATTGGGCGCAACCCCCCTTGAAGTCAACTAATTGTATTTGATATACATTGTGGATTTTTATTATTTTATTTTGATTTTTTTATCTGTATTATTTTAATGAAAGTACAATTAACTCAATTAGTTAAAATAAACAATGAACTTAGCCCCACCTAATAATTAGTTAAAATTATTTTACTGGAAAACAATATCTAACACTTAAGTTAGATATAAAATATAGAAGAAAATGACATCCGTGCTTGCAAGGATTATATTAATAATGGGTACTAATTCATTGTCAAATATTTATCTAAAAACGTGGTTGTTTTGAAAAATGATAACAGACATTATTTAATGTGTAATAGATAATTACCATTATATATACCCAATGAATTTCAAATCGCATCGCGACGGCAGGAGAAATAATCCCCGGGAGTATAGATAAAGTGAACGTGCTCAACAAAGAGGAAATTAAAAGAATATGGGTATATATGTAGAAAGAGATAGGGTTGATGCTTGTTGAAATAATATCCGAAAATCGTGGCGGGGTAAGCATAAAATTTTTCGTTAAATGATTGTATTTTAATATGAATGTACTGGAGGATATCATTATATAAATGAATCTAAGTATGAAATCGATGCTATTGAGTGATCTGAGAAAATATTATTACCTGATCTGATGAATGCTATTGGGTGATCTCCACTCGTGGTAATACGCAATATGATTAAAATTCTAGTTATAACTTAACGTAGTATCCAATATATAAATTTATTAGATGTTAAATTTAAGTCCGGAATTGCCTAGATTGTCCCTAAATATACTGTTTATCTTCCACACAAGGTTTTGACTCAACTTGGTGAAGCCAAAGAAATAGTTAAAGCACGCAATGGGTCTTAGGTTATATTTTAACCATAATGAGTGCTAGCTTTTCTATACCTGCACAATATTAATACTGATCTTGGTAAGACTTACAACATAACTATTTATCTAAGTGAAATAAAATGAATAATTCAATTTTCGTACATAGGAAAGAAATGTTAAATAAACTTTCATTACATATTGAAAATTATGAATTTGAATATGGTTTTAATATTTTACATGAATTAGATCTCAGCATTGCTAATTTTTATTATATAAAAAAAGTCATTGATGATTTGACTAAAAATGAAAGTAATTCTAATTTTCAATTTTCAATTTATTTATTTTCCGTTAAAAAAAGACAAGATCTTGTTAATAAGTACTTTCCTAAAATACATATTAACTTATTGTCAGGTAATTTCTTTATAATGAAAAATCATGAATATCACCAATCAATTAAACTTGATGTTAATACTGATGATTATGGAGACCGTAAAACATGGGGTAGTTATTATGAAAGTGCTACCAGT
>NZ_CAWMEB010000110.1:2104-2281 GCF_963866145.1 Xenorhabdus sp. NBAII XenSa04 | reverse complement strand
TTCATAATAACTACCCCATGTTTGACGATCTCCATAATCATCAGTATTAACATCAAGTTTAATTGATTGGGAATATGCTTTATTTACTATTCTGAAGTAAGATTTTTCGTTAGTACTAACCGATTTAACCAAATCTAATTTCCAAGCAAATCTATCCGGATTACTGGTAGCACTTTC
>NZ_CAWMEB010000110.1:0-2056 GCF_963866145.1 Xenorhabdus sp. NBAII XenSa04 | reverse complement strand
ATTATGAAAGTGCTACCAGTAATCCGGATAGATTTTACTGGGAGATTAAACTTAGTTTTGATTATTCTGATGATCTACTTGATAGCAGAATAATGGTAGTAAATAAAGCATATTCCCAATCAATTAAACTTGATATTAATACTGATGATTATGGAGATCGTCAAACATGGGGTGGTTATTATAAAAATGATTCCAGTAATCTAGATAGATTTTATTGGAGTTTTGAACTTTTCTAATTGGCTAAATAAGATTGAACGCTTGTGGCAGTCTTTGCATGAAACCGTCACACGGAATCATTGCTGTCAGTATATGTGGCAACTCTTAGTGTGCGTTGAAGAATTTATGACCGCCTTTTCATCAGGGCAACAGCCGGGAGTGAGAAAAATGAGTGTATCGTTATTATGGAAAGCATAAAAATCTATGGTCGCCCTCCTATTTAGGAGATTCTGCTCTTTTTCTCTCCTTAAACATAAAGCAAAAAAACTGTTACTGATGACATCGCATAAGATGCTGTTTTTAGTTAACAATAAAATCTTAGGAATATAGTTATGTTAGAAATAGGTCAAACAACTTATAGTGAGTATCTTGATAGTTACTACAATATTTTTCTTACATATAAAACAACACAAGGAAGTTTTATATTTGGTTTAAATGAAGATAAACATTATTTTGTTAAGGAAATAAAAAATAATGGCGTATTGAAAAATGATATGATACAAAGTGGTCATTTCAATGATAGATATGAATTTTTCGTTTCGTATATGGTTATAGATAAACTATATGCACTAGGAATTTCACTCGAAAGTAACACTTTTTTTGTCTCAAGTATAAATGAAAATGGAAGTGTATCTAACATAAATCCAATACAACAGGAAAAAGCAACGATAAAATTAAAAGGTGTACCTTTATATATAGAGATATTTTATAAAAATTCACTTCCTTATTTATTCGTTCAAAGAAATGACAAGTCATCAAGTTTATTTAAAATATTAGAAGATGGAAGTATCGGCTCAGAATGTAGTAATCAAAATTGGGATCATACTTTTTTTCCGCTTTCTTTATATGTAGACGGTGGTACTTATTTCTATGGAAAGAGTATGGGTGAAAATTACTGGTTTACTAGAGAATTAGGATTTTATGAAAATTTCAGTAACGATAATCAAAGTAATGGTACGGACTCTTTCGAAGGGGAAAGTACACTTATTTCATTTAAAGTCGGTATTAAGCAGTATGTTTTAGAACATAATCTAGAAACCCGAAAAGTTAAAATCCAACTTTTTTCGAATGCAGCAACTGAAAGTCGAGAGGTTTTTAGTTCTACTTGGGATAATTCCTACACAACATTAAATACAGTAAATTTAAATGGACGAGTATTTTTGATTGGGCAGTCCAAAAAAGATAAAGGGTTTTTTATTTGTAGATTATCATCAGTAAATGACGATGAATCGTACACTTTAAATTCATTGGTCGACGACGAATTATATCCAATTGGAGTTGTTTTTATATGGGATTATGCACTTCTCAATGTAGCAGCTGGGCATGCATCTCTTATGGTTTTTGATAACTCAAATAAATCAGATGACTCTGACAATACTTATATAAGTTGGTGGCCAAGTGGCTTTTTCGTAATACCAAGTAAAGCCTTAAAAGATAGAACGCTAGAGGAGGATATAGATGAAGAAAAATCAGATCCTCAACTTAAAATAAAAATATATGTAAGGAAATCAGATAATGCCGAAAAAATGAAAAATAAGATATTATCTTGGTGGCGTAATTTTCAGGATACTCATGTAATGTGGTCTCTAACATCTCAAAATTGTTCTACAACAGTAAAAGATGCCTTAGTAGCTGCGGGAGTTTATGAGATGCTTTCAGAAGAACAACTTATTACATATTCTGGAATTACAGTCTGGGTGCCAGTCGATGTTGCGTCCCTTGCCTCCGCCATGTCACAAAATGTATTAGTTCAGACTAGATCTGACACTTCGGTTTGAAAAGAGGGGTTTGGGGAGTAACGGAACAGTAAACAGAGAGCGTAAAATCTATGGTCGCCCTC
>NZ_CAWMEB010000109.1:0-322 GCF_963866145.1 Xenorhabdus sp. NBAII XenSa04 | reverse complement strand
TCGTCATCAGCCGTTGTCCGGTATCATCCTGAGCAATCTCCTGTGACAGGGCAGTTTCAATCTCGGTGATTTGTTCAACCAAATAGTGATAATGCGCCTGTAACCGCAGTAATACCTGTACCAGATAAGGGGGAAGTTCATGTTCAACCAACACAGTGGAGAGTCGTTTTATCACAGCAATCCCTTTGGGCATACTGATGCCAAACTCAAGCAGGAAAGCCTGCATCTGGTTGGTCGTTTTGACTTTATCCCGGACCAGTGATTCCCGGACACGATGCAACGCTCGCATGGCTTGTTGGGCTTCCGTTCTGGGCTGAACAAA
>NZ_CAWMEB010000108.1:0-3750 GCF_963866145.1 Xenorhabdus sp. NBAII XenSa04 | reverse complement strand
GTTTGAACAACAGGTAGAGAAAACCCCGGCTGCCATAGCGTTAATCGCCGGGGATCAAACACTGAGCTATGCGGAATTGAATGTCCGAGCCAACTGGCTGGCCTGTCAATTGATTGAACAGGGGATTTGCCTGGGTGACCATGTAGCGATCCTGTTAGAACGCTCAATTGAATTGGTGGTGGCTCAGTTAGCTATCCTTAAGGCTGGTGCGGTTTATGTCCCTGTTGATCCCAACATACCGGATGAACGGAAAAACTGGCTGATAAACGATTGTGCCGCCAAATTACTGCTGACTGATATGCAGGCGGAGATCCCGGCTGAATTAGTTGTTCCGCGGCTCCGTCTTACCTGTGAGACAGAACCGATCCGGGAAGAAGAGCATCATAATCTTGATTTATTGGGAGCCAGTACCGGACCAGCATATATCATGTACACCTCTGGTTCGACTGGTATACCAAAAGGGGTCATTGTGCCTCATCGGGCGGTCGTCCGGTTGGTTATCAATAATGGTTATGCTGACATCGAACCCAATGACCGGATTGCTTTCGCCGCTAATCCGGCTTTCGATGCCAGCACCTTTGAAGTTTGGGCACCGTTGCTTAATGGTGCTGCGCTGGTGGTTATTGATCATATCACGTTGCTGACGCCGCGGGATTTTGTTCAGGCGTTACAGGTGCATCGCATTACAGTCTTGTGGATGAGTGTCGGGCTGTTTAACCGACTGGTGGAGGAGCTATTCCCGGTACTGCCTCAACTTAAAATGCTGCTGGTCGGGGGAGATGTCCTCGATCCACATGTTATTGCTCAAGTCCTGCGTAAAAATCCACCACAAAAGTTATTGAATGCCTACGGTCCAAGTGAGGGAACCACGTTTACCGCGACTTACTGTATTCAGGCGTTAACATCGGGTACAACTTCTATTCCTGTTGGTCGCCCCATTGCCAACACCCGAATTTATTTGTTGGATACGGATGGTCAGCCGGTGCCGTTGGGGATGAGCGGTGAGATTTATATCGGGGGTGACGGAGTGGCCTGCGGTTATCTCAATCGTCCTGAACTGACCGCTGAACGCTTTCTCCCAGATCCATTTAGCGATAAACCGAATGCACGTATGTACCGAACCGGAGATTTGGCCCGCTATCTGCCGGACGGCAATCTGGAATTCCTGGGCCGTAATGACCAGCAGGTGAAAATCCGTGGTTTCCGGATTGAACCGGGAGAAATTGAGGCTCGGCTGGTGGAATATCCGACGATACGTGAAGCTGTGGTGCTAGCGTTAGGGGAGGGGCTTGACAAACAACTGGTTGCTTATGTGCTGACCCAAGAGAATGAAGGACTGGCCGTTCGTCTGCGTGAACATCTGAGTACGCGGTTGCCGGATTATATGGTACCGGTGGCCTTTGTGCGTCTGGATGAATTTCCATTGACACCGAATGGTAAATTGGATCGCCGGGCGTTACCGATACCGGGGGCGGACGCCTTCGCTCGTCAGGTTTATGAAGCGCCGTTAGGAGAGATGGAGATGATTCTGGCGACCCTTTGGAGTGAATTACTGGGTATTGAACGTATTAGCCGACATGACAGTTTCTTTGCGTTAGGTGGACACTCTTTGCTCGGCGTACGGATGATTGAACGCCTGCACAGTATGGGATTGACACTGGCCGCCAGTAACCTGTTTCAATGCCCAGTATTGTCAGAACTGGCCCAGACATTGGATCAACATCAAATTGTAGTAGTACCGCTGAATGTCATTACCCCAGAGAGCACTGTGCTGACACCGGCAATGTTGCCGCTGATTGATCTGACTCAGTCTGAGATTGACCTTATTGTTGAACAGGTGCCGGGCGGGATTACCAATATTCAGGATATCTATGCTCTGTCGCCATTGCAGGACGGTATTTTATTCCATCATCTGTTGGCGAGGGAAAGTGACCCCTATCTGCTGGCCTATCCGATGATTTTTGCTGACCGGGCACTGCTGGAGCGTTATCTGGCAGCAGTGCAACAGGTGGTTGATCGCCATGATATCCTGCGAACCTCATTTATCTGGCAGGGATTATCTGCACCGGTGCAGGTGGTCTGGCGTCAAGTGCCTTTATCGGTCACTGAACTGACCCTGGATCCGGCTAACGGGCCAGTGGGTGAGCAATTGTCTCACCGTTTTGACCCACGTCAGTATCGTTTTGATCTGAGTCAGGCTCCGTTATTGCGCTTTGTAGTCGCACAAGAAACAGGAGCACAAGAAACAGATGGCCGTTGGCATGTGCTGCAATTGCAGCATCACCTGATTGGCGACCATACGACAATGGAAGTAATGCACCGCGAAGTGCAGGCCTGCCTTGTCGGACAGGATGACAACTTGCCAATACCGGTGCCTTTCCGCAATCTGGTGGCGCAGGCCCGGTTGAATGTCAATCAGGCAGAACATACCCGCTTCTTTACCGACATGCTGGCTGGCGTAGATGAACCAACGCTGCCGTTTGGCCTAACCGAGGTGCATCGTGATGGTTCACATGTCACACAATCGCACCGGATGTTACCACCGGAGTTAAACAACCGCCTTCGCCAACAGGCAAAACGCCTGGGTGTCAGTGTGGCAACATTGTGTCATTTGGCCTGGGCGCAGGTGTTGTCGCAAACCAGTGGTCAGGAAAAAGTGGTGTTTGGCACGGTATTGTTTGGGCGCATGGCGGCGGGGGAAGGAGCCGATAGCGGCATGGGGCTGTTTATCAATACGTTGCCGTTGCGGCTGGATATGGATGACACGTCAGTACATGACAGTGTACGACTGGCACAATCCCGACTGGCAGGATTGTTGGATTATGAACATGCCTCACTGGCGCTGGCTCAACGTTGTAGTGGGATAGCGGGCGGCACGTCACTGTTTAGTGCCCTGTTGAACTACCGGCATAATGAGCAGCCGCTGATCCCACATAAGGTTGTACCGGGTATCGAATTCCTGGGGGAACAAGAACGAACCAACTATCCGTTTGTACTGTCGGTAGAGGACGGGGGGGCTACTCTGGGGCTGACCGCGCAGGTAGTACAGCCATTTGAGCCGGATCGAGTATGTGGTTATATGCAACAGGCGCTGGCAAGTCTGGTCGAAGCGCTGGAGCGGGCACCAGAAACACCAGTACGGGCATTGAACATTTTGCCCGAAGCGGAACGTACATTATTGCTGGAAACCTGGAATGCCACAGAAACACCGTATCCTGAACAGTTATGCATTCATCAGTTGTTTGAACAACAAGTAGAGAAAACGCCAGTTGCTACAGCACTGATCGCGGGAGAGCAAATCCTCAGTTATATGGAACTGAATATCTGTGCTAATCGGCTGGCCCGTCAGTTAATTGAGCAAGGAGTTTATCCGGGTGAGCATGTTGCGATCTTGTTAGAGCGTTCCGTTGAGTTGGTAGTAGCTCAGTTAGCTATTCTCAAGGTGGGCGCTGCTTATGTCCCGATTGATCCTGGTGTACCGGACGAACGCAAGAATTGGTTGATAAAAAATTGTTCAGCTAAATTGCTACTTACCAATATGTGGGCGGATATTCCGGTTGGTCTCCTGGCTGTTCCGTTATTGCGTTTTTCTGCTGAGATGAGCACCATCAGGGAAGAAGATTACCTCAATCTTGACTTACCCGCTTCCAGTACTGGATCAGCGTATATCATGTATACCTCTGGCTCGACTGGCACACCCAAAGGCGTGGTAGTACCTCATCGTGCGGTAGTTCGGTTGGTTATCAATAA
>NZ_CAWMEB010000107.1:0-1408 GCF_963866145.1 Xenorhabdus sp. NBAII XenSa04 | reverse complement strand
TGATCTGGCTAATCTTCTACGACGGGACTTTCACCCGCAAGAAACAGTGCAGCTTTTCCCAGCGCACCATCGATTTCACCGATAAGCTGAATGTTATTTCCATCAAGGGGCAGCGTAGTCACGTTCCGGGGGGGTAATTTTTTTAATGTTTTCAGTACAGTAGAGGTGGTAACTTTCAGTACACGTGCGGTATCACGAATGCCGCCATTATTCATTGCCATATCGACAATTTACTCTTTAACGCCCGGTTTACAGGCTTGGTAGGTATATTCCAACTGAAAGACTTTGCAACAGTCATAGCAGCGATAACGAGGATGTCCCCCATTACCTTTTCCATGCCCTTTCACTTTTTCTGATTTGAGACAATAACGACAATAAACATCAACTTTAGCCATACTTCACCTAAAAAAGCTAAAAGCATATCACATCAACTAACTATTCAATACATGACCAATAAGTAGATTCTTCCATGACCTAACTCCTATATTAATGCGGCAACTCCGTTGACAATTACTAAGATTTGATTAATCATTCAAAATCCGAAAAATAATTAATAGCGTGTAAATATGTGTTTATTTAAGCGTATACTGACTCAGTTATTGATCGTTAATGCTATGTTATTTAGTGCAAATACTTTGGCTGACAGAGTAAGCATTGCCAAACCATTCATATGCCCTGACATATCACCATTACCACAACATATAACAGCAAAAGGTAACTTGGTTATTGAGGGTAAAGTATATTTACTATGGATTCCTAATGCAGCCGCTGTCATAGCTCCACTTACAAATACTATCTGGATATCTGAGGATGGAAGAAAAACAGCCGAAATTCATCAGCATAAAGATGGAAGGGTGGAGCAGGCATTTGTTACATTCTCAACTAATATTAAACAATTGCCCTATAATGTGGATGTTGAGCAATATATAACTGATAGAAAACATTCATACATGGAAGGGGGTCAAGGCTGTTTTAATTGATTTTACATAATCTCTAATCTTGCAGCATAATCGCTATTACCCCTAAGATAAAACAATTAAATCAATAAGTTAAATAAATTCCATCAAATCTATCTAACCGCTCCCGCTGTTCATCATTGAGATTGAGGCTAAACGCAAAATCTTCATGCTCTACCTGCCATTTGCCAAAGCTCATTAAGAACGCGATTGCGGGATCAATTTTATTCGCTGATTTCTTTTTGTTCGGCTTGATATTGGCATCGCGTCCGTTTCCATCATGACATTAGCTATCGCTCAAGACAGCACCGGATCGCTGTTGTGACGAATCACCTTCCGATTAACGAACGCCTCAGCCGATTTCGCCACTGGACTAAAATGCATATAGGTTTGCGGAAATGGTTCAACATCCAAGCCTGTGCCCTGTAATTGGTAACCGCTCAATTAACCCC
>NZ_CAWMEB010000106.1:6140-6549 GCF_963866145.1 Xenorhabdus sp. NBAII XenSa04 | reverse complement strand
TGTTCAGCAAATGCCCTAAATTATTGAACACCTGCTGTTTGTTGCAGGCTGATTTCTTGCCTGTACGCTCAAGTTTTGTTAACCATGATTGTCCGTCGTTGCTGTGTACGGTCATTGTTTCCCTCTCACGTTCGATCTGTCTGCCAGCCCTTCGCTCCGCGATCATTACTCGTTTCATCACTACTATGGCTGACTCCGACTTCCTGATACCCATCTCTCAGGCCTTGTGTTTTGGCACTTGTGCCCGATATACTCATTCCCTTGAGAGGTGTCAGGATCTCCTGGGTTCCGCACTGTTCTCTACAAACTCGCCGACGCCTGAGACGCCGGTGTGTGCTTCTGACTGGAAAAAAATCACCAGTGTGCCCCTTCAGAAACTATTGCCTGCTGGTTCGACGATACCATCGGC
>NZ_CAWMEB010000106.1:0-6132 GCF_963866145.1 Xenorhabdus sp. NBAII XenSa04 | reverse complement strand
GGTGAAAGTCCCGTCGTAGAAGATTAGCCAGATCACTACGTAGCGAGTCTTGCATCTCCGGCGGTAACAAAGGAGATGAAGCGTAGACAGCGAAACATTCGAGCCGAAACCAATAGGTGAACGTGATAACTCCGAAATTCGCTGATTGTGTTGTGCCGATGGTATCGTCGAACCAGCAGGCAATAGTTTCTGAAGGGGCTAATCTTCTACAACGGGACTTTCACCCGCAAGAAACAGTGCAGCTTTTCCCAGCGCACCATCGACATCACAGAAAATTTCAACTAACTTGTCCATAGCCTGTCCCCCTCGGAGCTGTTTTTGGTATGCACCAGAACTTTGCTCCTGGAACAGGCTTCTCGTCAATTTCTTATCCAGAATTCGGGTTATTTAGGATAATTGTTTTATAATACTCTTCATATGAGTGATAGTGATATCATACCCCAAATAGTTTCTGAATTTAAAAATATTCTCATTTGATTGTTTTAACTAAAATATTTTTACATCTGGAAACCATAAACTACTTACAACAACTTATTAGGATATTTATTTTTATTACTTGCTTATTTTTATTACTACATTAATAATGAGTCTTACATAAGGTTTTTTATTTGTCTGTTTAATTTTAATATTTACACGTTGAAATCATAACTTTTGTCAAAAATAATATTACAATTAATTAGGATAATTATTTTATGTATGAGAATATTCTTAATGAAAAACTAATGAAGTTAAAGGAAAATGGGCAATATCGTGAATTTGTAACATTAAATCGCATCTGCGGACAATATCCTTTGGCAAAAATAAATCATATAGAAAATGAAAATTCCGTTGTTGTTTGGTGTAGCAATGATTATCTAGGAATGTCCCAAAACCCTATTGTAATTGATGCTATGCATAAGGCAATTGATTTATTTGGTGCTGGATCTGGTGGTTCTAGGAATATTGGAGGGAATCACTACCAATATAAAGAATTAGAATCATCATTAGCTGAATGGCATAAGAAAGAATCTGCATTAGTATTTCCAACAGGTTATAGTTCGAATGATGCAACTTTGCAATGTTTACTACGCCTATTTGAAAACTGCATCATTTTCTCTGATGAGCTAAATCATGCATCTATTATTAATGGGATACGTAGTACAAAAGCAGAATGTTTTAAATTTAAACATAACGACACAAAGCATTTAGAAAAATTACTATCAGAACAACCTTATAACCGACCTAAAATCATAGTTTTTGAATCAATATATTCTATGGATGGTGATATTTCTCCAATTAAAGAAATTACAGACCTTGCTAAGAAATATAATGCGTTAACTTATCTTGATGAAGTACATGCTGTTGGTATGTATGGCCCTAGAGGAGCAGGAATTGCTGCTGAGCTAGGTATTTCCGATTCAATAAATATTATTCAAGGTACTATGGCTAAAGGAATTGGTGTTATAGGTGGGTATGTCACTGCCTCTGATACAATCATTGATGCAATTCGTTCTTTCGCTTCTGGTTTTATATTCACAACCTCATTACCTCCAGCCATAGTAGCGGCATGCTATGCAAGCATTGAATACTTAAAGACTTCTTGTATAGAAAGAGAAAAGTTACATTCAAAAACTGAAACACTTAAAAAACATTTTAAAAATGCAGGTATTCCGATTATGAATTCCAGTGAATCACATATATTACCAGTATTAGTTGGAGATGCAAAAAAATGTAAAGCTGCAGCACAGCAACTATTGATGAAATATAATATATATTTGCAAGCAATTAATTCACCTACAGTACCCATTGGAACAGAAAGATTTAGAGTTAATATTACTCCAAATCACTCCGATGAAAAAATGATACAATTAACGGATGCATTAGTTGAAGTCTTCTCTCTATTTAATATACCTTTTTCTCATTCAATGAGTAAAACTATATAATAAATTATTTTATTATGTCACAATAAAATAATCCCACATTACTAAAACCTTATTAAAATTATTATGTTGGAATAACTATAATGAAAGAAAAATTATCAATTAGAAAAGCAACAATTGAAGATACTGAAGATTTAGTTGAGCTACGAAAAGTATTATTATCTAATGGAAATCTTCATTATTCAGCAAAGAATAAAGAGGATGATCTAGCTTGGCAAAAAGCATATCGCTCTTGGATTGAAAAGAACATATCAAATAAAAATGTATTACTTTTAGTTGGTACATATGGTAAAGATAAAAATATTTGTTCATGCGTAATAGGAATCATTGATTTACGTCCACCTATTGTAGGAGTGCTCGATGGCCGAATCTGTTGGGCACAATCTCTTGTAGTGCGTAGTGATAGAAGAGGTTTAGGAATTGCAGAGGCCATGGTGAATAGCTTAGAGAATTCTCTAATAGAGAATAATGTCCATAAAATACTTATGCAATCTAGTAAAATTGCAGAAAAATTCCATATAAGAAAAGGTTACATACACACTGGAGAAGAGTTATTTTTCAAAATAATTTAATGGGTAAATAGTATGATGAAGGTGCTAATTATTGGCATGGGTTTTTCAGGGAAAATATTTGTTGAATCATTTAATAAAATTTCTCATGAATATGAAAAAGGCATTGACATAGCTTATACGTGTAGAACAGAAAAGAATATTAACTTAGTGTATTACCCTACTGTAAACTCAGCATTAGAATTATTTAATCCTGATGTATTAGTAATATCTGTGAACGATGAAAATCATGGAGAGATATTATCTTTAATTAAAGATTATAATGGATTTGTTATTTGTGAGAAACCCTTTGTAGATTCCAACTTTAAACTAAATACCGCAGAATATTTATTGAAAAATGCATCAGGATTCTGTTTAAATATGGTTGCGAGATATACAAAAGCATCTAGACTATTAAAAAAATATGTTGAAGATAATGATTTAAAATTAGTAAGAGCAAACTTTTTATGGAAGAAGAACAGAATTAATGATTATAGACCAACTACAGGTGTTATCAGCGAAATAATTCATCCATTAGATCTTATTCAGTGGATTAACAATAATCTATTATCCTTAGATGAAATAAATGGTGTAAAATCGGACTACTCAATATCCGGAGATGAAATTCCCGATAGTTCATTTATAGTTGGAAAAATAAATGGCTCTCTTGTTACCGGATATAGTAGTTTTGTTAGCTTATTTAGAAGAAGAGAATTAGATTTTGTTTTTCAAGACTCTCTAGGTAAATTAATATTTGCTCAATTAGCGTTTGATACACCAAACTGGCATGAGCACTCAGTAAAAATTTGGACAGAAGAGAAGACGCACACTGATAACATTTTATACTTTAACTCTCTTGATCATGAATATATTGGAGACCGTAGATTAGAACCTATCGTTAATATTATAAAGGATGTTACTGATTTCGTTATTCTAGGAAAAAAACCTGATTTCGATTTTCCTAACTTAAAAGATGCTATATATCTTCAAAAAAATCTTAATGAAATTAATCATAAGAAAAAATCATTTTATAAAGTACAATATAATAACACAGGAGAAAGAATTTTACTAAGTGAGAATAGTGGGCTTGATCGATTAGGGTGAAAAATAACAAGGGGTTTACATTAAACTCCTTGCTGCTTTTTTAACCTCCCCAATAAAAAAATGATCTACTCTATCAAAACAATTTTTCTTATGAGAAAGATATATACTTCTATGTAACTTAATAGGTAAATCATGCAATTTTATTTTTTCAAAAAATTGTAAAAATAACTTTGGACCAATGGAAACACCAATTCCTAAATCAACCATTTTTGCAATTGTATTACAATTACTTACATGAGAATAAATATTAGGACTTATATTATTTTCATTAAAAAAAATTTCTATTTTATTTTTATATGGTGCCATTGGCATAATGAATTTATTGATATTGAAAAAACCGTTTAATGATACACCGTCTAAAGGTGACTCCATGTCTATCTTTGTTGCCATCACTAACTCATCCTCTAATATTGGAATTGACTCACACCCAAAATCATCACTAATTGTAAAACCAAAATCTATTAAATCATTTATAATCCATTCCTTAATTTCATCATATCCCCCTTCAAATAGTATAATATCAATAAATGGGTATGATTTATTTATCTCCTTTATAACTGAGGGTAGAATTATTCTCTTTACACTCTCAAAAACTCCAATCCTAAAAACATAAGGAATATTTTCATCAATAAATTTCTTTTTCATCAAATTTCGGTTAATCTCTAATATCCTACTTATATATGCATAGGCATTTATTCCATGATGAGTTAAACTCACTTTTCGGCCATTTCTCACAAATAAGAGAACCCCTAGTTCTTTTTCTAAAGCTGAAACCGCATGGCTTATTGCAGACTGTGTTTTATTTAACTTTTCAGCAGCCTTAGAAAAACTTCCTGTCATAATCACTGTTTCAAAAATTTCATATTTAGTTATACTCATGATTTTTTTTCATACCTTCGCATTCAAATATTTCATTTTATTTATTACATCTTGTTGTATATACTAAAAAATGTACTAATATGAGGCTTTCCCTATTTAATGATTAACCATAACAACATTTTTACATAAAATATTATTATAACATTTATTAAATGTAAATAATCTTATGTACATAGGAACGTGTAACTAAGCTAAATTACAAACTATTTGGGTATAGAGCTGTACTCTATCATTTAAAATCGCATCAAGTTCATCACCATACTAATTAGTCACATTCATAAATTAAAATATGATATAAAGGCATAGCAGCATGAAAAAAATTATTTTTTTAGCTATAGGTATGTTTGCTCTGGGGTTTAATACTTATATTATAGCAGGAATTATACCTGGAGTTAGTGAGACATATCAAAAAAGTGCATCTCAAATTGGACAAGCTGTAAGTATATTTACTTTATGTTATGCAATTTCAGCTCCATTATTTGCTTCTCTCTTAGCAGGAAAATCGATAAAAAAAATTCTATTAATTTCTATAATAATTTTTGGGGTTGCAAATGCCTTAACCGCCATTGCTCCAAGTTTTTCTGTATTCTTGATCTCTAGAGCAATTGCTGGGGTTAGTGCTGGCTTATTCTCTCCATTAGCTATAGCTGGCTCTACATTGCTAGTTTCTGCCGAAAAGAAAGGACGTGCCCTTGGATTAACAGTAGGTGGAATGAGTATCGGAACTGTGTTAGGCGTTCCTGTTGGCCTTTATCTCGCAAACCAATTTGGTTGGCAAGCTACAATGTGGTTTACTGTTATCCTTAGCTTTATCGCAGCCTTAAGCATATTCAAATTTTTCCCTTTTATTCCAGCAACCGCCCCTCCATCCATGAAAGATAGGGTTGTAATGTTCTTAGATAAACGAGTAACAATCACAGTGCTTATAACTCTTTTTGCTGGTCTTGCAAGTTTAGGGTTATATACATATTTATCTCCTTTATTACAGGATATTAGCGGTTCAAATAATATAACATCATATTTATGGGCATGGGGACTAGGTGGATTATTTGGAAGTTTATTAGTTGGATACTTAATCGATTATTTTAAAAAAACAAAGTTATTAATTTTATTAATCTTAATATTATTAGCATGTTCTGTCATATGCATCCCGATAATGATTAACATACCATTTATAAAGTATCTACCATTCTTTATATGGGGCGCGATGGGATGGGCAGCGGGAGCACCTCAGCAACATATTTTATTGTCTTATCAACCTAAACATGGCAGTGCAGTCATTGCTCTTAATAGCTCAATCAACTATTTGGGAAGCTCAATAGGTGCGATGTTAGGTGGTGTTGTCATATCTCTTGGAATAGGTACTATGGTTTTAATCTATTTTGCAGTCTTTTTTATTTTAATTTCATTAATTCTACAATTTTATAGCATGAAAAATAGTGCGTTCAGAATAATATCTTCCGAACAATGATTTATCACTCATAGTGACAATCGCTACCACATTATTTTATATACTCTATGGATTTTGAGTTACCTCGCGATGGCAAGGGAATGCCCGCGTGAGGCTAGTACTACAGTCGTAGTTAATATTGTGTCATGATAGCTATCTCCCTTCTCCCTCACCCTAAGGGAGGTGCCACATGGCCTCACCTATCAATCTCTGGTAAGCGCTCAATTAAACC
>NZ_CAWMEB010000105.1:0-1025 GCF_963866145.1 Xenorhabdus sp. NBAII XenSa04 | reverse complement strand
AACACTGTGATTGGGTCCAGCCACTGTTCCATCATTATTGAAAATACCGACATTACTGCCAGCGTCGATAACGAACGTTGCTAAAGTAAAGGAAGCATTAATATTCTGAGATTTCAGTTTTCCAACATTATGAAAGAGCTTAAGTTTTGAGGTTATAACAGTTATCCCATCAATCGATCCTTCCTTCTGATTTAGGATAGTATCTATTTGTCCCTTATAATCTGAGCTACTCGATGGTTGTATCTGTATTGCATTCAATGAAGAGAGGTTATTGGTGGAATTAATTGAGCTATAATTATCCAGCATATTCATTTGACCAACAACCGATATGGTTCCGTTCGTTCCGATTATGGTTCCATTATTACGTAACTTACCAACAGACCCACTGTAAGTTACTGAGACCCCATTTGTTCCCTGCAATCTTCCGTTATTCACAATGGTATCAACGTAAACCTTTTTTGCCATATTATTGTTAGTGCCGATATTGACTGCACTATATTTCAGACCGTATGGATCATTTACAGGATCTGGTAGCCCTGTAGGGGTAACAATCGATGCGTTTTTTTTGATAGTAAGATTTTCACACTGTGAGAGATTATAGGGTTCTGTCTCATTTTGAGAGATAGTGGTATTTGTACTCAGAGAACCACATGATGATGAGTCAGCTATTGCATCAACACTTATCCCTAGTAAAGTCACCCTAAGAGCGATTGGAAATACAGCATTTCTGTCTATCTTCATAAGAGGAACCCCTACCCCTAAATAACCTGATTTTCATTTAAATAATTAAGTGAAGCCTACTAGATTCATTATTACTGTAGAATACATTTGCCATATCGTCGATTATTCCAACTAAAATCTGATATTAATGATTGTCTTAAAGTGATTACTGGTGAAGGTCATATAGGACCTTATATTCAGGTTTTGTCGATAATATACGGTTTTATCTGGTTTTTAAGATTATTATTTTGCAAAAATGAAATCTTTTGGTTTTATATAAAGGGAATCATCATTAATAAACCAAT
>NZ_CAWMEB010000104.1:0-416 GCF_963866145.1 Xenorhabdus sp. NBAII XenSa04 | reverse complement strand
GCGGATGAAATGGCCGGTGCCATGTCGATGTTTACTCAGGGTTTTGAAGGGGAACTGTTTAACCGTCCCGGCACGCCCTGGCCGGAAGTGGATGTCACGTTGATTGATTTGGGTACACTGGCGCGAGAAAACTACTCGGCGCAGATGGCACTGGCGATGGTGTCATTGATTAATACGGTGAATAATCTGGCCGAACGCGACCAGTATCAGGACAGGGAACTGCAACTGGTGATTGATGAAGGCCATATCACCACCACCAACCCGCTGCTCTCCCCCTATATGACCAAGGTCGTCAAGATGTGGCGTAAACTGGGGGCCTGGCTGTGGCTCGCCACACAAAACCTCGCTGACTACCCGGATACGGCTGAAAAAATGCTGAATATGGCGGAATGGTGGCTGTGCCTGACTATGCCTCC
>NZ_CAWMEB010000103.1:0-2969 GCF_963866145.1 Xenorhabdus sp. NBAII XenSa04 | reverse complement strand
GGAGCAGGAGCAGGAGCAGGGTGGTCTTTTGTCGGTGTGTTGGTTCGTATAGCTTCTAAGTGGTCAGGGTTGTAGCTAAGTTGCTTTCGAAGATTTGCCCAGGAGTAGCTCTTACCTAATTGCGAAGCTTTGAAGGCTATATCGCGGTAAGAGAAAGAGAAGCCGTTCATTTTACCTGTGCTTGCGACATTCGCCGTCCAGCCGACTTCTGCTTCTTCCAGCCTCTTGATAAAAGTTAAAAGGTCAGGTGTATCTGCCAAACTTTTATCAAGTATCTGTTGGAGAGCTTCCTTAGGGGAGGGAACACCAGTCCGAGCCGATAGCATTTGTTCGTTTCGAGAGATTCTTTTCCGCTTCGGTTGTGTATTTGAGAGGGATGGTGCTGTCTTGGTCACTTTCAGACCATGCGCGATTTCGAGTTCACTGATTATGCGGGTACTTATGAGGTTCTCATTCCTGCCAAGGTAGAGCTTCCCTCCATTGAGATCTATGCGACTTGCAATAATGTGTATGTGCTGACCAGCCGGATCGTCATGAAGCACATAGCAACGAAGATGAGTATCACTGAATCCGATCCTCTTCATGTAGTCGTCAGCTATGTTTGCCCATTGCTCATTCAATAATGATTCACCGTCAGGCAATCGTAGCGAGTTGTGCCAAACGGCCTTCTGAACATCTGGGCGAAGCTGTTTAGTGCCATCAAATTCAGCGATCAGTTCAGAGGCTGAATCACCTAACATGTTCCCGCCAATGACGATTGGATTACTTTTATGATGTGAACCTGGCTTCAATGCATATTGAACGACACCAGCGAAGCTCTTACCCCTTTTGATCTTCTGCATACCCTTCATAGGGTTTGCTCCATATGTCAGCATTTAGCAGGTGCTGGCGAAGCTCTTCCAGTTGTCGCTTCACAGCGAAAAGCTCTGTATGAGTAAGCTGGCTATCTTTACTCTTACCATCGATATGGATCGCAATTCGATTTAGCTTTTGTGATATGTCAGTTAAAGCTATCCAGGCTTTGGCATTAATCGCAGGTATAACAGGAGGTAACTTTTGAAGGGAAGCCATACGAAGCCACTCTCCTTTCGAATGATGCTCCCTTAATGTATTAAGTTTGGTCAATTCAGAGTTGTTAAGACGAACACTAACACAGTGAATTCGTAATTCCTTTGGTAGTAAGTTACACTTTGGGGATGAATGTTTTGCATCCTTAGCAGTCAAAAACTGCGATTGTTTATTTTCCATATAAACTCCTTTTATATGTCATGTTTTTAAAGTAATCAACTAACTTTCTCTATTGTTATAGTGAACGATTATTGTTTGTCAATATTAAGCGTGAGTTAATATTTGTGTGTTACGTATTAAATAAGAATAGGTGATTGATTAAAAATAGGTTAGTTAGTGAATGTGATAAATCCCCAATCATAAAAAATGGAGGTTGAGATGCATGTCTCAACAAGCTGTAAGATTAAGATTCGTCATTAAAAAATAAGGGCCAAAAGGCCCATGTAAAATTAGTTCCAATCAAAGTGGAATATATATCCATTTAGTGTTAGATAAGTTAGTATCAAGATTAAGGTTATGATTCCGCCATTACCAAGAGCTTGAATACGGAATAAATTAGTTAATTTAAGACTTGCAAACCAAAATCCAGACATGTTTTTGTTAGCTAAGGAGTATGATAATTCTCTGAACGCAGAGAAAATTATTAATATTATTGATACACCAATCAAGATACTCGAAGATATCAACGACAAAGAAAGATTTTTACCATATTCATTTAATCCGTTCCAAAAACCTGAAACTGATACGGCTCGTTTTGATAATTCTATAATTTCTAGTGGAACATTTATATTCAAATATTCATTTAATAAAAAAACAGAACCTCCAGCTAAGACTAAGAAAATAAATCTGACAAAATCTGTCGTTTCAACCTCTTCCCTAAGAACCAAAGCTATAATCCCAATTATTGAGAATACAGGAGAGAATAAAGCACCTGTTTTTAAAATAGGATAAATTTCTTGATAATGTGTGAAAAACGACCAGATAACAAATCCTATTCCTATCGTTAAAATGACCGCTCCCGCCATAAAAGCACCTGCATCACCATCACTATTAGAATTTTCTTTTGTATAATGATTGTTGATGATTCGATTATTTGTAACCTGAGTATTTTGAACATTATAACCACCACTATTGCTTTGACTGATATTAGTGTTTTCGGTATTGTTTTTGATATTAAAATCCGCAAATTTTCCCATTTTGTAGTCCATGTCAAACGAAGAAGTAACAATTTTACATCGATTGAATAGTAGATCATAGAAATTTCGTATCGGCATAAAAAAATTTCTTTTCATGCGACAATTAATTCCATCCTAATTAAATTAGGAGTTCGAAAGTAAAGATTCCAAGTTTAAATCATTCTTTTTCAATCAAAGAACAGAAAAAGCAAGGCAACTTAGAGAAGCGGAGTATCTCTGAGTTAGCTCTTGCTTTTTTAATAAGTGAGCCCTTGACATTATATTTAAAAACGTTACTTATATATAAAACACTTGGAGATTAAAATTATATGAAAGCATCTACAGTGGTGTTGCTGATATCAATACCAATTCTTATATCGTTAATTATAATGTCTTTCACGGCAGATGAACAATGGTTCAAAGATGGGATGTCTTTATTGAATCCAATTATAATGTTATTTATTCCTTTTATAGTTGGACAGATAGTTAAGGATTTTTTCGAAATAAAAAACAGTGAAAAGTAATAAGGAAGTAAAAACTATTATTTTTTCTCAAAAAATTCGAAAAATGATATCAATGCTTTGATCATGGCTGAACCTGCCAATATGATGAGTAGTGACTTGTTGTCCTTTAACATATTCAATGTTTCATTCAATATTTCATTATTATAATTGAATTTTAAAGCAACTAATTTTATTGCACTGATACTAAATGCCTTTTCAAAAT
>NZ_CAWMEB010000102.1:0-432 GCF_963866145.1 Xenorhabdus sp. NBAII XenSa04 | reverse complement strand
ATGCAGTGTCAGATTCACTGCGGGGTGAAGCAGGCGTGAGCCTGTCAGGGTTCGATTGTTCTTTGGCTGCGGCGTCACTTTCAGCGGTAAACCGGCAAAAAGTGACGCCTTAAATCCGCAAACGGTCAGCAAAAGTCGTGCAAGCGTTGAAATGCCAGCAAGCACAGCAAAACGCCGCAAGGTTCAGTGTCAAACGGGTGCAATGAGTTAATCGTCTAGGTGTAGAAAGTAGTCTGCTGAATATCTCAAACAGGGATAGTCAGAAGCATGAACGGGATGCATGAAAGACATCCGGTTGTTTATTGAAGATAAATAAAAATGTGATCTGGTACTGATATGAAAAGTCAGTGCATGAACCAACATCCAACACACTTCGGTAACAATATAAAAACACCTATTGGGTGTATTTTTCAGTTTAAGAAACCTTCATCA
>NZ_CAWMEB010000101.1:0-1040 GCF_963866145.1 Xenorhabdus sp. NBAII XenSa04 | reverse complement strand
TTTAATTGAGCGCTTACGTTTCCATTATCTGTTAATTTATCAAATGTTAATCCTGAAATATTATATTCACCATTATGAAAATACAAATATTCAATTCCAGATAGTTTATTAAATAAATTAACCCACTGTTCTTGGTAAAAAGAGTGATATTTTTCAAAAAAACCTACATCTAGATCAAGAGAGTGATCAAGCCTGATTATAATTAATTCGTTGTTAGATTTTGTAAAGTCGTTAATTCCATCAATAATAGAGTCAACTGACTCACCATTTTCGCCTTCCCACATGAATAGAATTTCTCTATAGTGACCAGTAAAAAAGTGGCCATCTTTGAGAACGGGCCTGATATCAAAATATCTTATGCCTAACTTCAATTGCTCTAATATATTGTTTGATTGTGTTAGAGTATTGCATTCACGAACAAGAGTTGTTTTCCATGTAATTGAACTCATTCCGGCGTCATGGGAACCAGGAATGCAAAGTTTATTTATTGAATAATCTCCCAATATACTCCGATAGTCTTGCATCCAGGATTCGCTATTTATATCCGGCCCTATGTAATTACCCATATCACCGATAAGCATAAAATGGATTATTCGATCAGTTCTCCAACCAAGGCTGAATGTGGAATCTTTTTTAAGGCTAGTTGTTTCTAAACTTTCTGAATAAACCTCTATATCTAATCGTTCAAGATCACTTTTGTATTTACCACATATTATGAAGGTACTTTTCTCAGAGTCCATTATTTGATATTTTATGTTAAAGTTGCAGTCTCTTATATTATCATTGTCGAAATAAATAGAAAAACGCTTAATGTTTAACGAAGTTATTAATTCTGGGAAATTGTTAATATTAAAATGTTGAGACGTACTGGATATTTTTTTCAAACTGAATTTGTACTATTAACGAGTAATATGTTAGCAATTTCAACCATAATAATCTTTCCTTTAAAAACAATTTATTCAAAAAGAAATTTATTCAAAAAGAAATTACCTACTTACTTTCAAAATACAGTGTAACAGTAAGAGAATGTCAGTCAACAA
>NZ_CAWMEB010000100.1:0-1353 GCF_963866145.1 Xenorhabdus sp. NBAII XenSa04 | reverse complement strand
TGGGTGTTTTGTTGGGTAGACGATAATTTAACGCAGTTACAGCAAGGCACACGGCTCAGAAGCCGGGGATATCCGCCTAAACTGAGCGATGCAGAAGCCATCACGATGGAAGTCGTGGGTGCATTCTTAGGTTTTTCAATGGATAAAGGAATTTGGACTGACTTTCGTGACCACTGGCGCGAGTGGTTTCTGGGGCTAGGTTCACGCGCCAATTTCGCTAAACAGATTTCGAATCTTTGGGTTGTTAAACAACAACGGCAAGAAAAACTGGCGAGGTTATTAGGCGGGCTCGACAGGCCGGTACATATTATCGACGAGTTTCCGCTGCCCATCTGTGGATTCAAAAGAGCAAAAGGCAGTGCCAACTTCAAAGGACAAGCCGATTATGGGGACTGCGCCGCCAAAAACGAAACTGACTACGGCTTCAAAGGGCATCTCATGATAGACGAAATCGGCGTGGTAACCGGATTTACACTGACGCCCGCCAATGTCAGTGAGCGTGAAGCAACCTGGGATGTGATTGGCTCGATAAAAGGCTATTTGCTGTGTGATAAAGGATATTTAGGCGTTGAATTTAAACAGGAAATGAAGGCAGAGGGTATTGAAATGATAACCCCGTTGCGTACCAATATGACTGACCCCATCCCCAGAAAAACTAGAAAGCGCATTAATGCCAAACGACGCTTAATTGAAACCATCATTGGTCAACTTGCTGGGCAATTTGCTATCGAGAAGTGTTGGGCGCGGGATTTATGGCATTTGAGTCATCGAATAGCCAGAAAGCTACGTTTCTCACACACTGGGTATTTTTGCCAATTTAAAACAAGGTAAAAGTCAACGCGACTGGCTTCAACAAACCAACGTTATAGGATGTTAAAGTCGAGCATAGCGTGATAAAAAATGTCAATATCTCTGTGTATTAGAAAAAACAGATAAAATCCCCGCAGTAAAAAAACACCTTAATCATTTGTTTTTAATGTATTTATTTTTATTATTTCAGGCTGAAATTCCCCATATTTCAAATTGTGTTCTTCATCATAGCTGACCGAATTTTGTCGCATTAACAGAGAAAATTTGTGGAGGAAACAGGAATAATCCTCGCTGACAGGGCAAACGAGTCTAATAATACAGCCGTGGATTTCCATAAATCAATGTGTTAACTAACAATCACTAAATTGAAGATCATGAAATTTCAACCTCTTTATGATGGATTTTCTATCAGTAAATAGTAGTTACGACTATAGTATTAAGTTCGGGATAGATACTCTTGATGGCCTGATGAGTTTCCAGCTCCCGATCCAGCTCTGAGGGTGAAAAATGACGGACGGAGCCTTTATATACCAATCTAACTTG
>NZ_CAWMEB010000099.1:0-766 GCF_963866145.1 Xenorhabdus sp. NBAII XenSa04 | reverse complement strand
AGCCTGTTTAATCTGGCGGGTATTCAGAATACCTCGGACGATTTAATCATGGGGCTGGTGATGGGCACACTGTTTATCGTCCTGCCGATGGTCTGGCTGGGGGCATTAGCGTAGGCCGGTGTACGCATGGGCGATATGGCAGGCATGATGAGTCAGGGCGTAGGGCAGGTCAGGCAATCAGCCGGGATGTTCGGGCAGCTGGTGATGCAGAAGATGATGTCCAAAGGAAAGTAGAAGGCGTCGTGAGCAAAGACCATGTGCATATATTGGTGAGTTGTCCTCCAACGCTAGCGCCCTCAGAAATCATGAGGCGAATAAAGGGCAGGACAGCGAGCAAGTTGTTTGAAGAGTTTGCTCACCTGAAAAAGCGTTACTGGGGTCAGCATTTTTGGTGCAGAGGCTATTTTTGTGCGACGGTAGGCCAGTTAACGGAAGAGATGATAAAAGCCTACCTGAAGCATCATTTTGAACCCAACCCGAATGATCACTTCAGGCTGGATAATTGACGCATCGTTCAGCCGATGCGTATCCGGACTTTTAGTCCGTTAATCACTAACCCACCGACTTTAGTCGGTGGTTGTTGAGTTTGGTCAACTTGGCGACGACGACATCAGTATCGCGCACAACAATGTCATTATCGTCGGCGGAATAACCTGATGATTACGGAACGATTACGGCTGTAGTACTAAGGTTGAATGATGGCTAAGGCGCATTCTAGGCAAAACCGTGCCGTAAATAAAGCGGCAAAAACCGAACGTTATTACAC
>NZ_CAWMEB010000098.1:0-2029 GCF_963866145.1 Xenorhabdus sp. NBAII XenSa04 | reverse complement strand
AAGGAATATCAACTCATTTACTTCGTTTATAACGGTGTTGCACTTATTATGTGAATGCAAGAATCAGATAAATAAATGGGGATAACAGAACTCCACCAGTTAGAGAACTGAGAAAAATAAGGCTGGATTTACAGGATAACAGGCTACTGAGGAAAAAGGTTTGTAATAAACTGTTAATGATAACAGAAGCTAGCAGGATGGAGAGTTGCTGCCAATAAAGAGAATAATATTTCCATATCTGTTTAATACCTAAGACTATTATCAAACTGATAATAGGAGAGAGTAAAATAACTAAGTTTGTAATGAATTGTTCGCTATTTAAACATATCAGGATGCTGCTCTCACTGATAATCAGAATTGACAGGTAACGTTTCCAGAGCAAAATCATAAGGATCAGTCTTAACCCCTGAGGTAAAAAAAGAGTGGCCTGCTGTCCATTTTTACTCAAATTAAAACTGATTATCCATAGTGAAATCCAAGTAAGAGAATAGAAAATCAATAAAAACAGAGACTGTAAACTAAAGCGTACTTTCCAATTCATCTATTAGCCCGTAATAATTTGATGTTGTAATGCATAATGGACAAGATCAATAGTGGTGTCACACTGTAATTTATTTAAGATATTGGCTCGGTGAACATGGACAGTTTTAGGGCTCAACATTAGTTGTTCTGCAATACTCCTGGCGTTTACACCATTAATTAGAAGATTAAATATCTCTCGTTCTCGTGGTGTCAGTACTTGTAGTGCATTCAACTCTTGCGGTTTCTGGTGTAAAGCCTTCATGGCATCGGCACAAAGATAAATCTTCCCTTTATGAACGGTTCGTACTGCTTGTACCAGTTCTTCTGCTCCACAGCATTTTGTCAGATAGCCACGAGCTCCTGAATCAAGAGCGGTTTGCACAAGAGCAGCCGTATCATAAATGCTAAGCATAATCGTACGAAAATTAGGGTGATTAGGACGCAGTCGTGCAAGGAGTTGCAAGCCATTTTCATGTGGCATAGAAATATCCATGATAACTATATCAATATTTCTTTTCAGTAGGTCAGGCCATGCTTCTTTACTATTGCTGTATTGCTCTACTATTGTAATGTCATCTTCAAGTGTGAGCAGCTGAGCGAATCCTGATCTAACAACAGCATGGTCATCAATAAGTGCAACTTTTATCTTCATTTTTTATGGTGATTTTTAGTATAAATGTATTTTATATATCATAATGTTCATGAAAAAGCTTTAGTACAAGTGAATGAATTAATGTTCAATAGAGCCCTGAATAATAAGTAATAAGGTTGTCTGTTGAAATAAAAGTAAAATAATAAGGTTGCTTAAACAATATGATCTTGGAGTAGATATTTTCTGATATGTGGTGAATTATAAGCAGTGGTTTCATTTCTAACCGATATTTCTTTATATGAAAATAAGGATACTCAAATGAAAGCACTCATCGTAATTGATATGTTAAATGATTTTGTGACTGGTGCTCTCGCCAATGAAGCGAATGCAATGCTAATTGTCCCTGTGATCCAGAAAATGATTAATCATGCCAGGAGTCAGCCTGATTGGTTGGTTGTGTATTCTAATGACTCTCATCAGGAAAAAGATCGGAAAATAGCGATTTGGGGCAGGCATGCTATGGCGGGGACATTCGGAGCTAAAGTTATTAACGCTTTGGCTCCGATTGGAATAGCGCGAGAGATTGTTTCTCCCAAGCGTTTTTACGGTGCTTTTGATGGAACAGATCTGGAGGCAGTTTTCGAGCGATATGGGGTGACTGAAGTGATATTGACTGGCCAGCATACCGATTGTTGTATCCGGCATACTGCTTATGGTGCATTTGTTTGCGGCTATAATATCAAAATATTATCTGATGCTGTTTGTGTTTTTATGAGGGCAGATCAGGATGAAGCACTTGATTATTTGAAAACAATTTATGGGGCTGAAATTACAACAAGTACAGCGCTTGGTGTATATTCTCTATGAACATTGTAGTAAATTTACCTTTCATATTTCGGTCACGTATTCAACCTG
>NZ_CAWMEB010000097.1:0-315 GCF_963866145.1 Xenorhabdus sp. NBAII XenSa04 | reverse complement strand
TTCGGTGTAAGGATATCAGGTAAAAAAAGACAGGGCAGGTCTCAGACAGGATTAGGAGGTGGAGGTCTTAGTGAACGGCCCTGCATCAATCTCGATGGTATGAAAAATGGCTAATACCGATCTGGCATCCCGTAAAGTTTTTCCCTTACTTGACATCAGAATCAATTACTGAAATCATTACCTTAAATGAAAAAAGAGTGCTTGCAAATGCAGGCACTCTGTGTTCTTTAATTTACGGCTTTTTTAAACATTGAGCGTACAAACTAAGCGAACAATTGTTTAACATCTTCTTAATAGCCCTAAATTTTAACTTAT
>NZ_CAWMEB010000096.1:0-309 GCF_963866145.1 Xenorhabdus sp. NBAII XenSa04 | reverse complement strand
TTCGGTGTAAGGATATCAGGGAAAAAAAGACAGGGCAGGCCTCAGACAGGATTAGGAGGTGGAGGTCTTAGTGAACGGCCCTGCATCAATATCGATGATATGAAAAATGGCTAATACCGATCCGGCATCCCGTAAAGTTTTTCCCTTACTTGACATCAGAATCAATTACTGAAATCATTATTTTAAATGAAAAAAGAGTGCTTGCAAATGCAGGCACCCTGTATTCATTATTTACGGCTTTCTTAAACATTGAGTGTGCAAATTAGGCGATCAATTGTTTAACATTGAATTAACAGCCCTAAATTTTAA
>NZ_CAWMEB010000095.1:0-945 GCF_963866145.1 Xenorhabdus sp. NBAII XenSa04 | reverse complement strand
TACTGCACCTGCTGATAAAACGGGAACACCGTGCTGTAACCCGGTATCGGCGTATTACCGGCCGCCAGATGCGGAAAAACATACATCACCATATCGGGATTGGGGAGACGGGGAAACTGCCGGCTGATTTCCTGCTCAACCGAACGGCTGTAATGACAGGGCGCTTCCAGTGCCCGGCGCCGTTCGGTCCCGGTCAACGTTCTGCGCAATGCGTTTCTCGCCTGTACGACAGTGTGACCCGCTTTATTGCCCTGCCACATCGCCAGCACCGTCTGCTTTCCGGCAGGCAGCAACGTGTCTTTCGAGGTTGAACAACCAACCATCAGCTCTGACAGACACAACACGACAACTGCGTTTATTTTTCGCATAGCTGAATCTCCGTAGTGCCAATGGCGGTAAAGGTGGCAAACTCAGGATGGACGGCCAGCTCCGATACCGTAAACGGCAGACGTTCCCACTGTTCAGACTTAGCCCTGATTTTGCCTGCAATAACCGCCTGCCACTGGATTTCTGTCAGACGAAAGACGGTAAAATCACCGTCACTCAGTAGCCGGCATCTATTGCCAATGGTGAGATATAATCGGCTGTCTTTTTTATGAGAGGGTCGCCAGTCAAGCTGAATCGGTGCCTGTTCAACACAGGGCGTCATATTGATTTGCAGACAGTAAGGCTGGCTGGTGCAAAACAGCCAGTGAGAAGGCGTGTGTTCCATTAATCTAAATCTTCCTGAATATCATGTTGAGTAGGTTCACTAAAGTCGTAGCGCACTTTACGGCCTTTCGTTTCGTAATCCATCGCCAGACTTTGGGTGATATGTACCACAACACCGGCACCGGGCGGCACGTAGACCGCATCAAACGTCTGGCTGTAACGTTGTTTGAGCCATTCGGTGATGTCATTCATGCCACCGGCCAGGGCTTTTCCTAATGCCGCCTGTCCGGCGTT
>NZ_CAWMEB010000094.1:0-4312 GCF_963866145.1 Xenorhabdus sp. NBAII XenSa04 | reverse complement strand
AACTATTGGAAGCATGACCCGTAATCCCACTTTGTAACGCTTTATCATATAAGACAAATGCTATATTCTTTCTCAGTCTCCAGACATCATTACGCTTCGTGCCTATATTCTATGAAATTTCAGGATATCGCCAACAAAGCTGTAACCTGAAAACAACGGGTATATAACATTTGATATTTCAGTTTCGATAGAAATAGATCAGATGACAATATTCTCAGTTTTAATGACCAATATATCAGAGTATTAATTTACACCAATTGCTAAACTTCAGAAAAAGTCTTTTGGGAGTTCATAATGAGTAAATTACCCGTCATTGTTGGTTTAGGTGGTATCAATACGGCTGGAAGAAGTTCTGGTTCCCACGGATATAAACGCATCGTATCAAATAGTCTTAATGACAAAATAATGAAAGATACATGGAGCGACTTATGTCATCGAATGGGTATTATTAATGGAACAGAATTTGTCACCGATACCCAAATTGAACAAGCAAAAAATGGCACACTAATTAGAAAAATAACTCTTTTTGATACTCAGAAAGTGCCAGTTAATAAAATAATAACCGATCCTGACAAAGACACAGTTCAACTATTACAATCGACTTATATTCCACTTTCTATGTCCAGCGCAGGACAATTACCGGAAAGATTTGAAATAGGAAATTTATATAATGCCCATCACCATCCTCGCGGTTTACGTCTCGCCGTATATGGTGCCTCAGACTTACTCAATTCAATCGGGATTTCATGGTCAGAGATATCTGCATTAGTAGAACCTGATCAAATTGCTGTTTATGCCAGCAGTGCATTAGGCCAGATAGATCAGTTTTCACTATCAGGATTGATCGGCAATCCACTGAATGGCTTGCGTATTAGCGCCAAAATGTTGCCACTCTCCTTACCAGATATGCCAGCAGATTTTATTAATAGTTATGTTATTAATAATATAGGAAGCACATCTGCCAATATCGGTGCCTGTGCAAGCTTTCTGTACAATCTTAAACAAGGTGTCAATGACATAAGGCAAGGTAAGGCAAAAGTCTGTTTAGTCGGATGTGCTGAAGCACCTATTACTCCTGAAATCATCGAAGGATTCCGTGCTATGGGCGCTCTTGCAGAAGACCATCTATTATGTAAATTGGACGGAACTAACACTGTCGACCATCGCCGTGCCTGCCGTCCATTTTCAACTAATGTCGGGCTCACTCTTTCCGAATCATCACAGTTTGTGCTGCTTATGAGTGACGAGCTCGCACTGCAATGTGGTGCCAATATTCTTGGATCGGTGCCTGATGTTTTCGTGAATGCCGATGCGAACAAAAAATCCATTTCTTCCCCCGGAATCGGTAACTATATCACGATGATGAAAGCTGCTTCCCTTACAGACAACCTTCTGGATGGGAAATTACAACATTCTTACGTTCAGGCACACGGTACAGGGACGCCACAAAATAGGGTTACAGAAAGCCACATTATTAATGAAACCGCGAAAGTCTTTGGCCTCAGCCACTGGGATGTTACCGCCATTAAGGCATATGTCGGGCACTCTTTTTCTACCTCTGCCGGTGATCAATTGGCCAACACGCTAGGCGTTTGGCAATATGGATGGATACCCGGCATTAAGACAATTGATCACATTGCTGAAGATGTACATTCTTCCAACCTGAACATCTTAATGCAGGATAAGTTTGCTGGTGAACAAGGTAAAGATATGCGTGCCACAATCATCAACTCAAAAGGATTTGGTGGCAATAATGCGAGCGCTGTTATTTTATCTCCACAGCAAACAATGCGAATGCTGACAAAAAAACATGGTAACTCCACCATTAGCAACTATCACAAATGTAATCAGACAGTTAAAGACAAAAGTGAAAAACAGGATCAAGCCATTTGCCGTGGCGAGGAATCTATTATTTATGATTTCGGAAGCTCTGTGATACAACCTTCAGATATCGAACTTTCACGTCATGAAGTGAAATTAGCGGGATTCAAACATACTATAAAACTGCCGAATGCAGATGAATTCAGCGAATTTCTGTGAATTTCCAATATAATAACATCCTGATAATCCGAAAATTATTTGGGGTAATCTGACCGTCATTAAAAAACTAATGACGGTCGGATACAATTAACAAGCCTTACAGATTACGCACTAAAGCTGTCTGCTTATCGTTTCAATCTCCCGTCGCCATTTCTCCTGCAAGGCGGGCTTTTGATGTTTTGGCCTTCTGCGCAAATCCTCCTGCAACAGCGTCTCCAACTCTACCAGACGTTGTAGTAAAACCTCTTCATCCCATACCATTGCCGATTCTTGTTTATTGCAATCAGTAGAATGTTGCCAATTTGATTTTTCCAAATTATCACCCTGTTCGAGCAAAGAATAGATTTCTTCAACATTGTGATATTCAGTTAGCTTACCTTTGTTAATCAGCCAAAAACGGTTACAACTTTGTTCAATAAGACTTCGATCGTGGCTGACAATCAAGGCTCCGCCTTTATATTCCTTCAGGGTATCAAAGAGCTCTTCTTTCCCCTCCAAATCAAGGTGGTTAGTGGGTTCATCGAGAAACAGCAAATGATAACGCGCTAATGTTAGCCCTATGAACAATAAACGTGCCCGTTCACCGCCACTCAATGATGCTACTTTCTGCTGGTGCCTTTGATATTCAAAACCTGCGCTGATAAGCGCCCGTTTACGCTGATCATCACTGGTTGGTGCAAAACGAATTAACGCATCACTCAGTGATGCGTTATCCTGAATTTGCTCCAGCGATTGATCGTAGTAACCGAGCTGACATTGAGGATGATAATCCACATTCTGTAATGTCTTTTCCAGATATTCTTTATACAATACTTTCAACAAAGTAGACTTACCGCAACCATTGTTACCCAGAATAGCGATTCTATCGCCACTCTTAATCTGTTTCGACAGCACATTGAACAGAACCACATTACTCCCCAAAGGCATAACAGCCATATGTTCAATGTCCAGCAATCGGTTAGCGGGTAATGCATCCCCCTGAAGAGTCAGCTTCCATGGGGTGCCTTGAGTGAGTTTAGTTTGCTGCTCAGCCAGGCGCTGTTTACGTGCCAGCATCGTCTTCGCTTTACGAGAAAGATCGGGATTGTCATAAACCTTACCCCATGTGGCTAACCGTTCGGCACTCTGCTCTAGCCTGTCTATCTCTTTTTGCTCACTAACATGACGTTGAAGATCCGCCTGATCACGTTCGAGCAAAGCTTGCCTTGCCTGAGAACAAGCCATACTGAAGTGATATAAGGTTTTGTCCCGCATAATCCAGGTAGTATTAGTCACCCTATCCAGTAAAGTCTGATCATGCGATACCAATACAAACGATCCTTTCCACTGAGACAAAAAAGATTCCAGCCATAGCAGAGAAGTCAGATCCAGATGGTTACTCGGTTCATCCAATAACAGTAAATCAGGTTGCTGGATCACCGCACGACCAAGTAACAGGCGCATATGTTGCCCACCACTAAGATTTCCTATAGGCGTTTGCCAATCCTGTTCGGGAAATCCCAATTCAGACAACAGAAGCTCGGCTCGCCAAATTTCGTCAACTTTAACTTTCTCACTAATAGCCTCTATTAACGTGGCATCATGCAGAGATAAAGGTAAATGCTGTTCGACATACGCCAAAACACACTGATTCGCAATTGTGATCTTACCGTTGTAATCTTCCAAATTACCGCTCAGTAATTTCATCAGGGTGCTTTTACCACAGCCGTTATGACCGATAAGCCCAATTTTATCGCCTTTGTTCAGAGTAAACGTTATATCCTCAAACAAAGGAGCCGAAGAGAAAGCAATAGAAAGTGATTGTGCTGATAAATAAGTGCTCATAGATAACTCAAGAATTTAGGGTGCAAAACACCGTTGTCAGATGCTGACAATAATTCTTCGAGCTTGAGTGAAGAGAACTCTGATTTGTGAAGTTACTATTTTATGTTAGTAACTAAATATTTTTTCGCTCAAGCTAAGATTATTGCAGCGTATGCCACAAACCCTTGAGCGAGCTTCTAATACCAAAGAAGCGAGCGTATAAACGCTGCATAGACATATAGGTCCTCCTTTTTTTAGTCTGGGAAAGTAACGATACTTCCTAGTTATTCGGTGGGCTAAGCATATAAAAAGTCTGCCAGAAAAAGCAAATAAATCAGATAAATTATTTGAAAAATGCGTTCTGGTTCTCATCTATTTTTCGCCGGAAACTCATTCCAATTTATCAAAATTATTCGATATCAAAAGCGCACGAATAAAAAATAACATTAGGGAACCTCTAAAAACTTCC
>NZ_CAWMEB010000093.1:0-11186 GCF_963866145.1 Xenorhabdus sp. NBAII XenSa04 | reverse complement strand
GGCGGATGACGACTATCAGTTTTTGCTGACACAGCACCATATTATTTCCGATGGCTGGTCAGTGAAAGAAGTGCTGATAGCTGAACTGAACACGCTCTATACGGCTTTTCTGGCCGGGCAACCGGATCCTTTACCCGCGCTGGCGATCCAGTACCCTGATTATGCAGCCTGGCAGCGGCAGTGGTTTTCCGCTGAACGTATGCAGGCACAAGCTGACTATTGGCGCACGGCGTTGGCTGATGCACCGGCTCTGCTGAATCTGCCGACAGACCGGCCACGACCATCTGAGCAGTCGTTTGTCGGGCAGGTTTTACCCATCAATTTGGATGTGGAATTAATAGCCGCCCTGAAACGCCTGAGTGCGCAGCACAATGTCACGTTATTTATGACATTATTGTCTGCCTGGACGGTGGTCTTATCGCGTTTGTCTGGTCAGGAGGATATTATTGTTGGCACTCCCAGTTCTGGCCGCAGTCGTCAGGAAGTGGAGCCATTAATTGGCTTCTTCGTGAATATACTGGCGTTGCGCACGAGGGTTTCGGATGATCTGACGGTGGCGGAGTTGCTGGCACAAGTGCGGCAAACCACATTAGCGGCACAGGCGCATCAGGATTTGCCGTTTGAGCAGGTGATGGAAAGTGTTCTGCCGCCACGCGGGCCAGACCATACACCGTTGTGCCAGGTGATGTTTGCCTGGCAGGATTATGAAGATCCCCACTGGACACTGCCGGGGCTGACAGTGTCATCGGTTATTCATGATTTACATATTATCCACTGTGATCTCGAAATAGAGTTTTTTGAGGAGAATGGCATGATTGCCGGAGCGATAAATTATGCCACAGCTCTGTTTGATCAATCGACCATAGAGCGGCACATTGACCATTTTCTTATTGTGCTGCAAGCCATGGTAAATGACTCTCAAAAACGGATTGGGGAAATGGATATTTTGAGAACGGCAAAGCAATAGTATTAATTTAACCTGACGATAAAAATCCGGTATAAACCATTGATACCGGATTTTTTAGATGCCTCTTTAAGATGTCATTTTTTAACTTTATTTTGTTGAATTGAAAAAAGCCAGCATGTTATTCCAGCTATTAATGAAGCAATGATGATCAAACTCCAAGTACTCACATATCCATATGATTGAATATAAGCACCGATTAAAATATAGGTAGGCATAAGAAGAATGTGTCTGATTGTTGTCAATATCCCGCTTATACGCCCACGATGGCTGCTTGGAGAGTGATTAGCCAAATATACACCTTCTTTGGTTAAAAGTAGAATTTCTCCAATAGCAAGGAAAAACCACGCTATAAACTGCATACTGACTGAACTATAAAATAGTATCAAACTATATCCTAGTGCAAAAATAAAACCGGAGATGGAAAGACTTTTAATGTCGCATAAATTTGACGTTAACCTGATTATTACCGGTGTAATAACAACCACTAAAATGCTTACAAATGTCATTAATTGTCCGTATAAAATCGGACCTTGCTTGTCAAATAAATGGCTTAAGTAGAGGGGAGTGGTTATTGTCATTTGATTTAAGGCAAACCAAAGAAAAGTACACAAGACACCGAAAATAAGTAATCTGGGTCGCTCCTTAAACACCTTCCATACTGAACCGTCAGTCGCTTTTTCAAGTTCTGAAAGTGCTATTTCACTGGTTTTATGATCGCGAATATGATTGCTTACACCGAATAAAACGATGAGAACAGCGATTAAGCTCGCAATCCCATTTCCCCAAAAAACCCAGGCTGTAAAGTTCCAAAAAAGGTAGCCAGCCAATATAGGTCCAATGCCGGAGCCTAAGCTGTATGCAAGGTAACTTAATGACATAACAGCACTGCGATTATTTGGAGACGATATATCTGCAACAAGTGCATTACTGGCAGGAATAGACAGGCCATAAAAGGAATAGCTTAAAAAAAGTAAAACAGGGAGCATCACAGGCCAGTCTGAAAAAAAACCGCTAACAATTAGAACCAATGAACCGGCCATTTCTCCATATACCATCACTCTTTTATGCCCGAAAGAATCAGCTATTTTACCGCCAATAAGACTACCTATAAGGAAAAGCGCAGTTATTCCCATAGCTAACCCGCCGGCTATTGTTGTTGAGTACCCAAGTTTTTGTGTTAGCAAAAGAATAATGAATGGTATAATAAAATTTCCAAGACCAAGAACAAATTTTGCTAATGCAATAAAATATATATCTTTAGGTAATCCTCGGTACATCAATAATGGCGTAAAAAGCTTCATGGGTATTTACATTTCCCTACTGTTTGAAAAATTGCTTTATTGGAAAAGGAAGGGCTCAACGTTAAGAATTTTATGCGAAAAGGTAATGATAACATACATGTTAAATGTATCATGCTAAATATCATATGATTTCAGTTCAGGAAAACAAACAAAAATATCAACAAGTATAATGAATTTCGTGATGATGATTGATTATATGACATCTCAATATCTAAAATTAAAAAATATTCACTAACAATAAACTAACCATCTAGTGTTAATAGTGTAATATAATTGTTTTTGTGTTTATTAAAATATATCTATTGTGAATTTAAAGTTAAGACTATTAATAATGAAATAATGATAGAAACCTCAAATAAATCAATATCAAACATGTGATAAAGTTAAAGTGGTCGCAAGAAAAAACGAGTTAATGATTGCTTCGGTTTTTAAATATTCAGTATTTGGTGTTCTTTTTGATATGATTAACATGAGGAATTATAAATGAAAAATGATAAGGTGATGACTTCGGCAAGCGGACGTGATAGAAAATATTTATCGGTATCAAAAAAACACATGCGGCCAGATCATTATGTTCCTGCAAACCACCATGTATCAGTATATTATAAACTAAGTGGTATTTTAAATGTTGAACTATTGCACCAGGCCTTAAATATTTTATTGATTCGGCATGATGCATTATTATCAACATTAGTTGAAGATGATCATGAATCAGTGATTAATACTCTGAGCAAAAATATTGAAAGCCTTTTTCTAATTTCTGATATTCGCACCTCTGATGACAAAGAAAATAAGGTTGCTCAGATTATTGATAACACACTTAACACGTCTTTTAATCTTGCGAAGGGACCCTTGTTAAGGGTATTGTTAGTATTATTGAAAGATGATGAATATATCTTTTTGTTAAATCTCCATCCTATTATTGTTGATAACTTATCTGTTAAAATTTTAATTAATGAATTATGTGTCATTTATAATGACCTGCTGAATCATCGAACGCTTTCTTTACCTCTTATTGCTCAACACGAAGCTAATGAAATTAGCTGGACTGAAGAACAGATATCAATACAACGTGAATATTGGCAGCAACAACTTGCTGATGCCCCTCCTTTACTCACCTTACCGACAATATCTCCCAGACTTAATCAGTTATCCTCAAAAGGAGATACCTGTTCGTTTACGCTCGATAAAGAATTCACGAATCAGCTTAAACAAATTAGCCAAGAACACGGAATAACACTATTAGAGACAATCATGACGGCTTGGGCGATTGTGCTTCATCGCCTTTCAGGGCAGGACAGTATCATTATAGGGACCTCCTTTACGAATAGAAATATAACAGGAACAGAAAAAACGGTGAGGCCCTTAGCCAATATTTTACCAATCCGGATTGATATTGATGATGATGCCACCGTTGCAGAACTGTTTTCACAGGTAAATCATACTGTTATTGATGCGCAAAATAATCAGGATATTCCGTTTAAGCACCTTATTGAAATCATCAATCCGGGATCTCATGTCGCTGATTCACCTATTTTTCAGGCTATCATGACCTGGCCAGATTTTTATGATGGAGAGTTTGAACTGGAGGGAATCAAAACGTCACCCATGGGTTACAGATCTAATTGCATAAAATCAGATATTGAGCTGTTTATATTCCACCGAGATGATGAGCTTGTTGGGGGAATAACCTATGCTACGACATTGTTTGAAAAACAAGCTATAGAACGCCAGATAAATTACTGTCTTACTGTGTTACACACTATTACAAACAATGTGACTCAGCGCCTTAAAGATCTCGATATTCTGTCAGCAACTGAGAAAGAACTATTATTAAATCAATGGAATGACACCGCGGGTTATTACCCCGCCGAATATTGTATTCATGAATTACTTGAGCAACAGGCGACGAAAACGCCAAATGCACCTGCATTGGTATTTAATGATCGTATTCTGAGTTACGCTGAATTGAATCAACAGGCTAATCGCTTAGCCCATCGGTTGATTGTTGAAGGGGTAGTGCCGGATAGTTGCGTAGCTATCTGTGTTGACCGAACACCCCTGATGGTTATTGGTTTGCTGGCAATACTCAAAGCGGGCGGGGCTTATGTGCCGCTTGATCCCAGTTATCCATCAGCACGTCTTCATTATATTCTTGATGATGCCGCTCCTGTTTTACTATTACATGACGATATCGGTGCAGATAAGTTGTATGACATCTCTGCGACAAAAAAACAGTTGGATATTGGTACTGTTCTGTCGGAGAACGTTGAATTCTCGGCAGAGAATCCCTGTGTTATGGGACTCAGTTCACGTAATCTGGCCTATGTTATCTATACCTCAGGCTCGACCGGCAACCCGAAAGGTGTGCAGAATGAGCATCGTAGTGTGATAAATCGGTTGTATTGGATACAGCAAACTTATCAACTCACCCCTGACGACGTGGTTTTGCAAAAAACCACGTTTAGCTTTGATGTTTCTGTTTGGGAGCTGTTTTGTAGCTTCATGAGTGGCGCCAAAATGGTATTGGCTACCACAGCACAACAGAAAAACCTTTCTCAGTTGATTGAATTAATCAATCAGGAGAAGGTAACCACTCTGCATTTTGTGCCTTCGGTGTTGACCGCATTCTTAAAAGAACCGGATGTGGCCCGTTGTTTAACGCTAAAACACCTGTTTTGCAGCGGCGAAGCGTTACATCCTATTACAGTGAAGCAGTGCCAGACATTGATGCCTTGGGTCAGGATATACAATTTATATGGCCCGACTGAAGCCGCAATTGATGTGACATACTGGCATTGTCCCGATCATTTTGAGGATCAGGTAGTGCCGATAGGTAAGCCCATTACCAATTCCCGTATTTATTTATTAGATAACCAACAACGGCCGGTCCCTTTGGGGGCGATTGGTGAATTATATATTGGTGGTATCGGTGTTGCCCGCGGTTATCTGAATCGACCAGAGCTAACAGCAGAACGGTTTTTAACAGATCCTTTTTATTCAAAACCGGATGCCCGCATGTACCGTACCGGCGATTTAGCCCGTTATGATAATGACGGCAATATTGAATATCTTGGGCGTAATGACCATCAGGTCAAAATTCGTGGTTTCCGTATTGAGTTAGGTGAAATTGAAACTTGCCTTGAAACCCATCCGGCGGTGCAGCAAGCGATTGTTATTGCTCATGCAGGGAATGGGGAAGATAAACGGCTGGTGGCTTATATCGTCTTGGTGCAAGGTGATGAATCTGATCAGATTACGGCAGAATTACGTCAATATCTGTTGTCTGTACTACCCGAATATATGGTGCCGGCTGCGTTTATGGTGATGACACATTTCCCACTGACGCCTAATGGTAAACTTAACCGAAAGGCACTGCCGGCACCAGATGCCACCGCTTATCAGCGTCAGTATTATCAGCCCCCCCAAAGCGAAACAGAAAACCTGTTGGCAGCGATGTGGAGCCAGTTACTGGGTATCAATAAAATCAGTCGATTTGATAATTTCTTCGCATTAGGTGGTCATTCGTTGTCAATAGTACAACTAATGGGATTGTTGCGGGAGAAAGGCTATACCGCACAAGCCGGAGCGCTGTTTTCCAGTCCGGTACTGGCAGAACAGGCCGCTTTGCTGACAAAAGTGGATGATACCTTTGCTATTCCGCCAAACCTGATAAGCCATGAATGTGAACGGATCACGCCGGAAATGTTACCGTTGATTGATATAGAACAGGCAGACATTGATAGGCTGGTCAGTCAGGTGCCGGGGGGAATCGCTAATATTCAAGATATTTATACCCTGTCACCATTACAGGATGGCATTTTATTCCACCATCTGTTGAGGGAAAAAGGCGACCCGTATCTGTTAACCAACCGGATAATTTTTGATAGTCGATCGTTGTTGGATCGCTATCTGGCCGCAGCTCAAAAAGTGGTTGATCGTCATGATATCTTGCGCACCGCTTTTGTTTGGCAAGGGTTATCAAGCCCGGCTCAGGTGGTTTGGCGTCAGGCGCTTTTGTCCGTGACTGAGCTGAAATTAGATCCTGCTGATGGGGCCGTCCATGACCAGCTTATTCAACGTTTTGATCCGCTTCATTATCGTCTTGACTTGGGGCAAGCACCGCTGCTGCGTTTTGTGGTCGCCCAGGAAGCTGATGGCCGTTGGGTAGCATTACAATTGCTGCATCATCTGGTTGGTGATCATGTAACGATGGAAGTGATGAACCATGAAGTTCAGGTCTGTTTTGCTGAGCAGGAAGATAGCCTGCCTGCTCCGACGCCTTTCCGCAATCTGGTTGCCCAAGCCCGATTGGGTGCCAGCCAGACAGAGCACACCCGTTTCTTTACCGATATGTTGGCGGAGGTGGAGGAACCAACGTTGTCATTTGGGGTAACGGAAGTACACAGTGATGGCTCTCAAGTGATGGAATATCACCAGATGCTGGCGGCCGCATTGAATGATCGTTTGCGTACTCAGGCCAGACGGTTGGGAGTGAGTTTGGCTGCCTTGTGCCACCTTGCCTGGGCGCAAGTGTTATCGCGTACCAGCGGGCAGGAAAAAGTGGTATTCGGTACCGTGTTGTTTGGACGTATGCAGACGGGGGAAGGAGCGGGCAACGGGATGGGATTATTTATCAATACCTTGCCGCTGCGTTTAGATATCAATGAGACTCCGGTACGGGATAGTGTCCGGGTAGTACATACCCGACTGGCCGGATTGCTGGCACACGAACATGCTTCACTGGCATTGGCTCAGCGTTGCAGCGGAGTTGCCAGTGGCTTGCCGTTATTCAATACCTTGTTGAACTATCGGTATAACTTACTGCCGGAAGGTTCGGATGAAATCTTGGATGGCGTTGAATTCCTGGGTGAACAGGAACGTACTAACTATCCGTTTGCCCTGTCGGTGGAAGAGTTTGGAGACGCATTGGGTCTGACCGCTCATGTCGAGCAGCCGTTTGACCCGGCAAGGATATGCAGCTATATGCAGCAGGCACTGGAAAGTTTGGTGGAGGCACTTGAACAGGCCCCGGAAACACCAGTACGGGCATTAGAAATCCTGCCTGAAACTGAACGCACGTTGTTGTTGAAAACCTGGAACGCCACGGAGACAGCGTATCCCGATTCGTTGTGTATTCATCAATTATTTGAACAACAAGTAGAGAAGACCCCGGATGCAACAGCGTTGGTATATGAAGAACAGACGCTCAGCTATGCGGAATTGAATGCCCGTGCTAACCGACTAGCCCATCAACTGATTGCATTAGGTGTTGTACCAGAGCAGCGAGTAGTCCTTTGTGTCACACGATCACTGGCTATGGTGGTGGGATTGCTGGCGGTGCTGAAAGCGGGTGGGGCATATGTACCACTGGATCCTGCCTATCCAAGTGAACGTTTAGCGCATATCTTAAGTGATGCGGCCCCGTTAGTGGTATTGGTTGATCAGGCGGGGCAGATAGCGCTGGGTGAAAAAGCGTTTACCGGACTGACTGTAATTGATCCGAATTCATTGCCAGATCAATCGGACAGTAACCCACAAATACAGACATTGACTTTACGGCATCTGGCTTATGTCATTTACACCTCCGGGTCTACTGGTACGCCGAAAGGCGTGATGGTTGAGCATGGCTCTGTATTGAACTTACACGGAACACTGACACAACGTATTTTTGCAAAATTATCTGTATCCCGGATTGGCCTGAACGCCAGTATTTCATTTGATGCAGCAGTGAAAAACTTATTGAGTCTGTTGAATGGCTATACGTTGGTCATTGTGCCACAAGATGTACGAGCCAATAGTACGGCCTTTTTGCAATTTCTAACCACGGCTAATCTTGATGTAATAGATTGCACACCGATGCAATTAGAAATGTTGCTGGCTGCGGGGTTAGACCGACATAACAAACCCCTGGTGCTATGGGTTGGCGGTGAAGCCATATCTCCTCCAACCTGGCACGCTGTTGCGAATATCCCATTCTTGACAGCCTATAATGTCTATGGTCCAACCGAATGTACAGTGGATGCAACATTGGCAATTATAGAACCTGCGCACCCTTGCCCGACGATTGGTCGCCCCCTTGCCAATATTCGGCTTTATTTACTGGATAACTTTGGTCATCCGGTGCCATTAGGCGCGGTGGGAGAATTGTATATTGGTGGTGCGGCTGTAGCCAGGGGTTATTTGAACCAGCCAGCACTGACGGCAGAACGTTTTTTATCTGACCCGTTCAGCGATAGCCCCAATACGCGGATGTATCGAACAGGGGATTTGGTGCGTTACTTACCGGATGGAAATCTGGAATTCCTGGGCCGCAATGATTATCAAATCAAAATCCGGGGCTTTAGGGTAGAACCTGGAGATATTGAGACACGATTAACTGAGCATCCGGCTGTGAGTGAGGCGGTGGTGCTGGCATTGGGAGAAGGGCAGGAGCAACGTTTAGTTGCCTATGTTGTGGCTGAGCCTGATGACGGATTGGCTAAGCGTCTGCGTGATTACGTCAGTGCTCTTTTGCCTGAGTATATGGTGCCGGCGGCCTTTGTCCGTTTAGAGTCACTGCCGTTAACACCAAATGGCAAGCTGGATCGTCGCGCATTGCCGGCTCCAGATGATAAGGCTTTTGCCCGTCAGATCTATGAAGCGCCACAAGGAGAAATGGAAATTGCTCTGGCCGTTATCTGGCAAGAATTGTTGAAAGTTAAGCAGGTGGGGCGACATGATAATTTCTTTGCCTTAGGGGGGCATTCGCTGCTGGCAGTACGGATGATGAGCCGGATAGTGGCCTTGGGTGTTGAATTACCGTTGACCACATTATTTAAGTCCCCGACTTTGGCTGCTTTTACTGAGGAGATAAAGGGGCGATTAGGGGATCAGAAAGTCAGACTCCCCTCTATCCTACCGGTCTCTCGTGGAGATCAATTACCGTTATCATTTGCTCAACAGCGTCTATGGTTTTTAGCCCAGTTTGAGGGGATCAGTGAAATCTACCATATCCCGATAGCTCTGCGTTTGCATGGTCAGCTTGATATTGATGCCTGGCGGCAGGCACTTGATGCTCTGTTTGCCCGCCATGAGGCTTTGCGTTCGGTCTTTATCACGATTGATGGTCAACCTCAGGTTAAATTGTTACCGACAGAATCAGGCTTGCCGATGAAAAGACATGATCTGCGTAAAGTTGCTGATATGCATGAACAGCTTGAGCATTTATGTGTACAAGAAACAGAAGCATCATTTGATCTTACCGAGGGACCCTTAATCCGCGCTAATCTGATACAACTGACTGACAACGATTACGTCTTTTTGCTGATTCAACACCATATCGTGTCAGATGGCTGGTCTGTTGGGGTACAGATGCGTGAGTTAAGTGCCCTCTATGCCGCTTTTCTGACAGGGCAACCCAATCCCTTGCCACCATTGGCGATTCAATATCCTGATTATGTGGCATGGCAGCGCCAGTGGTTATCGGCAGAACGGATACAAATTCAGTCCGATTATTGGAAGATGAAGCTGGCCGATACGCCCATCTTGCTGGATTTACCGACTGACCGAACCCGCCCACCTGAACAATCGTTTTCCGGGAATGCTGTCTCTATCAATCTGGGTACAGAATTAACGATATCTCTCAAACGTCTGGGTGAGCAACACGGTGTCACACTATTTATGATTCTGTTATCAGCCTGGGCCACGGTTTTGTCACGTTTGTCGGGTCAGGATGATGTTGTGATAGGCACCCCAAGTGCAGGCAGAAATCGTCAGGAAACAGAATCGTTAATCGGGTTTTTTGTTAACACGCTGGCCTTACGTATCGATTTATCGGGGGCGCCAGATGTAACCGAATTGCTTATGCGTGTCCGGCAAACTGCACTGACAGCACAGGAACATCAGGACCTGCCGTTTGAACAAGTGGTGGAAATCGTGCAACCACCGCGCAGATTAGCCCATACGCCGCTGTTTCAGGTGATGTTTGCCTGGCAAAATTTTACCGGGCAAAGCTTTACCGGACAAAGCTTTACCGGACAAAGTATTACTGGGCAAAACATTACCGGGAAAAACAATGAGCCTCAGGATTGGGAATTGCCGGGACTGGCCGTCACTCCAATGGATCAGGTTGTTAATAAAGTTAAATTTGATCTCGAACTGAGCTTGTTTGAGGAGAATGAGCAGATAGTTGGAGCACTGCATTATGCTACGGTTCTGTTTGATCAGCCAACCATCGAGCGGCATATCGGGTACTTACATACAGTATTGCAAGCCATGGTGGCTGATCATCAACAACGGGTCACGGAAATCAATATCCTGTCGTCGGTGGAGCGCAGGTTATTGCTGGAAACGTGGAATACAACTGAAACCCCATATCCTGACACATTGTATATTCATCAGTTAGTTGAACAACAGGCAGAAAAAACCCCGGATGCAACAGCACTCGTGTATGAAGAGCAAAAATTCAGTTATGCGGAACTGAATGCCAGGGCTAATCAGTTAGCACATCAATTGATCACGCTAGGCATAACTCCTGATCAACGGGTAGCGGTTTGCGTAACACGTTCACCAGCGATGGTAATAGGGCTGTTGGCCGTGTTAAAAGCGGGCGGAGCCTATGTATTTCTGGATACTGATTATCCAAGTGAACGCCTGGCGCATATTCTGACGGAAGCAGAGCCTGTTATCCTGCTGGTGGATAAGGCCGGGCGCCTCGCCTTAGGTGAGAAAGCCATTGCTGATTTAACGGTACTCGATCCTAATGCGTTGCCAGACCAGCCGAATTCACAGGTATTCAATCCACAGATACTTGCCCTGACTCCACAGCATCTGGCATATGTGATTTATACCTCCGGTTCTACCGGTACGCCAAAAGGCGTGATGATTGAACATCAGCAACTGGTGCATCAAATTGCCGCACTGAGCAGGAAATGGTC
>NZ_CAWMEB010000092.1:0-3737 GCF_963866145.1 Xenorhabdus sp. NBAII XenSa04 | reverse complement strand
CCCCCTTCCTGCCATACCGGCGGGTTCAACAGGGAATCACGGAACTGTTCCGCCGGTCCATGTGGTGCCAATACCCCTGCAAGCAACGCGATCAACAGCATCAAAACAATATAGACCAGACCAATGACGGCACCTTTGTTACGTTTAAAGTAATGCCAGAACTCCTGCATCGGCGTCATCAGCTTAGGTGCACTTGATGTTATTTGCTCAGTTGCTTGTGGCTCTGTTAGTTGAGTCATCATGCGCTCCTTATCTCTTGTGCCGAATACGTGGATTGACAATGCCATACAGCAGATCAACCACAAAATTGACCAGAATGATCATTGTTGCCACCAGCAATACGCCACCTTGCACCACTGGATAATCACGGCGCTGGAGAGCGTCGATCAACCAACGCCCTAATCCCGGCCATGAAAAAATGGTTTCAGTCAGAATAGCGCCCGCCAACATAATACCCACTTGCAGGCCAATCACGGTGACCACAGGCAGCAACGCATTACGCAATGCATGGACAATAATGACACGCATACGACTCAGGCCTTTTGCCCGTGCAGTACGGATATAGTCTTCACCCAATATTTCCAGCATGGAAGAACGAGTCATACGTACAATCACGGCTAATGGGATCGTACCCAATACAACAGCAGGCAGGATCATGTGCATCACAGCATCAATGAAGTCACCATCTTCCCCCCAAATCAGGGTATCAATCAGCATAAAGCCGGTCAGGGGATAGCTATCATCAAGAAATACACTGTCGCTTATTCGGCCGGAAACCGGGGTCAGGTTCCAGTGAACGGAAACCAGCATGATGAGCATAATGCCCCACCAGAAAATAGGCATTGAATAACCCGTCAGTGATAGGCCTACAGCGGTATGATCAAAGACAGAACCACGCTTGACCGCTGCCAGCACGCCAACAGGAATACCGACAGAGATGGCAAATAACATGGCACAGATGCCTAATTCCAATGTTGCTTTAAATCGGGGAACAAATTCATCCCACACCGGAATACGGCTTTTCAGGGAGATGCCTAAATCACCATGCAGTATGCCATTGACATAATGAAGATATTGCTCCCAAAGAGGTTTATCTAACCCCATTGCTGCCATCAGTTCAGCATGGCGCTCGGCAGAGACACCTCTTTCTCCCGCCATAATCAGTACCGGATCACCGGGGATCATATGCACAAAGGCGAAAGTCAGCAGGGTAATACCAATAAACGTCGGGATCACCAGCCCCAGACGCCGGAGGATAAATTGCAGCATATCCTGAATTCTCTTTTTAGTTATCAGTTACAGCTCTCAGGCTGTTTGTGTCATACACAGACCTGCTTGCCCACCAGAGAAACGCAACCATCCCCCCGGAAATATTCGGGGGGATGGTCAATCACAACAAATTTCAATCAAAACAAATCAAGAACAGGATTATTCGAGATCTACATTGTAAAAGAGGTGCCTGCCGAGTGGATCGACCTCATAACCCTTCACTTCTTTACGAATAGGTTCGTAAACCGTAGAGTGGGCAATAATCAATGCAGGGACTTGCTCATGCATTACTACCTGAGCCTGCTTATAAAGCTCTGTGCGTTTGACAATATCAGCCGTTGTACGTGCTGGCTGAATAATGTCCTCAAACTGTTGGTCGCACCATTTTGAATAATTGGAACCTCGTTCTTTGGCTGCGCAACTAAACAGAGTTCCAAAGAAGTTATCAGGATCACCGTTATCCCCCGTCCATCCCATCATGACGTTTTGAGGTTCGCCATCTTTGGCTCGTTTCAGGTATTCGCCCCATTCATAACTGACAATCTTGGCTTTTACACCAATTTTAGCCCAGTCAGCCTGAATCATTTCCGCCATACGGCGGGCATTCGGGTTATAAGGACGCTGTACCGGCATTGCCCAAAGATCAGTTTCAAAACCATTCGGGAAACCCGCTTCTTTCAGCAGTTCTTTAGCCTTCACCGGATCATAGGAGTAATCTTTGATGTCATCGTTATAGCCCCACATCGTAGGAGGGATCAGGTTTTTCGCTTTCTGACCGGCGCCTTGATACACAGCCGCGATGATGGCATCTTTGTTCACCGCCATCGTCAACGCTTGACGAACTTTGAGGTTGTCCATTGGCTTCTTGGAGACGTTATAAGAGAGATAACCCACATTCAGCCCTGCTTGTTCTTTCAGTACAATATCCTTATTCTGCTTCATACTCGCAATATCAGCCGGGTTCGGGTATGGCATGACCTGACATTCATTTTTCTGCAATTTTGCATAACGTACAGAAGCATCAGGGGTAATGGAGAAGACCAACCGATCAATTTTCGCCGGCCCTTGCCAATAATCTTTGAACGCTTTATAGAGAATGCGGGAGTCTTTCTGGTATTGCACTAACTGGAACGGCCCTGTACCCACCGGATTCAGATCCACTTTTTCCGGCGTACCAGCCTTCATCATGGCATCAGCATATTCTTTGGAGAGGATTGAGGCAAAATCCATAGCTATATTAGCCAGAAAAGGCGCTTCAGGACGAGACAGCACAAAGCGGACAGTATAGTCATCCACTTTCTCTATTTTGCTGATGATATTCCCCATATCCATGCCGATAAAGTATTCATAGCTGCCACCGGATACTTTATGGTACGGGTGATTTTTATCCTTTTGGCGCATAAAGGTAAAGATAACGTCATCGGCGTTGAAATCACGTGTGGATTTGAAATTTTTACTGCTCTGCCATTTTACGCCCTTGCGCAAATAGAATGTGTAGGTTTTGCCATCGTCACTGATTTCCCACCGTTCAGACAAACTTGGAATAATCTCTGTTGTACCTGATTTGAAGTCCACCAGACGATTATAAATTTGTCTGGCAGTTGCATCAAAAGTTGTACCAGAAGTGAATAACTGCGGGTTAAAGCCTTCAGGTGAACCTTCAGAGCAATAAACCAGTGTTTTTGCCTGCACACTGGCTGCTACAGCCAATGAAACAAGACCAATACCCAATTTCAATAAACCGGGCTTTTTCTTTTTGGAGATAATCATTACTTAAACTCCGTTTGTGATGTTTATTGTGCCTTAGCCAAGTCCAGAGTTTCCTGCCTGAATATCACTGCCCCGGCTTGTGTTATTTTTGTCGCTTATCAATTAATCAATTGTTATTCCTGACGTCAATATAATCACCATGCCACATGCAACAACAAAAAAACATAAAAGAAAAAAAACGCTAACAACTCTGGTTAAAAAACATGACACCAGACACAGATATAGATAAAAAAACTGGAAATATCCCTTATTGAAAGAATTAATTTCTATAAATTATAATTTTAAATTTGTGACCGGATACTTAAATAATGAACAGAAAAAATTATCAGAAGGGTGACGTGGAACAAGGTGCCGAATCGAATCAAGAGAAATAAATGTTTTAAATTTATTCAATTCAGATGAAATTAATAACATCATCAATTAAATTAGTCATTTAATATGAAAATTCTATTTATGAAAACGATGGAATTTCATGGTGCTATTTTGCCCAAATTGGGCATAGTTCATACTGGGTGGCTAAGTAAATTAGTGGCTAAGTAAAAGTAAAAAGGCATGACTATTCAAGTAAATATGCACGAGGCAAAAATACATTTGAGCCTGTTTAAAAGTAAGAATGCGGTTTATTTTTCATTTGTTACATATGAAAAAACCCCGCTCTTTGAGCGGGGTTTCAGAATGCTGGTCGGCGAGAGAGGATT
>NZ_CAWMEB010000091.1:0-3324 GCF_963866145.1 Xenorhabdus sp. NBAII XenSa04 | reverse complement strand
CTATCCGGGGTGTTTGCCCTCGTATCAGTTGGTTGTAATAGTCATGCACAGCCTGCAATAAAATTGGGTTACTCCAGCCATCGGCAATACAGTGATGTTGGGTAATCATTACCGTCACCAGTTGGTCGTGTTGCCTGATAATGGTGAAACGAATTAACCCCGGCTGGCTTAAATCAAACGGCTGTGTCCGGTCATGCTGCTGAATGGCATCAATCGCTGCATCCCGTTCTTCTGCGGGTAATCGGCTGAGATCCTGAACAGTAAAATTGTCCGTACCGATACTCGCATCGGTGGTCACCACCTGCAAGACTTCCTCTTCCCAGTCAAAGGCGGTGCGCAGGATAGGAAAACGCAATGAGGTCAGTAACCAGGCCTGCTGGTAGATGGCAACATCCAAATTTGTATGATAATCCAGCAATAACTGTACCCGGTAGGCATCATCCTGTGGCTGAGTCAGATAATGATAAATAAATCCCTGCTGTAGACTGGTGGCAGGATACAGTGCCTCAACCCGGTATTTTTGTTGAAAATGGAGTAAACGTTCTATCGAAACGCCTTTAATACCGTAATCACTGAGGGTCTTCATGCCCCCCGCTTGTGCTTGTTGCTGAGCGGTTTTAATCACCTCCATCAACGCCTGTTCAAACGTAGCAATAAACGTCTGTGTCTGGAGTGGTGGTAAACCTGATATCACACTGAATTGCAGTCGCCGGCCCTGAACCATGCCATTAATATTCAGCAACAGATCACTACTATTCCGACTGCTATTCTGACTGCCGGCCATAACACCACAATCATCGTTGGTGAGTGACCAGTCCTGTTCACCCGCCTCTGCCCCTAACTGACCGAGGTAGTTGAAACTGATCACAGGTAAATTACCCGCTAAATACCCGGCCTGATGCAGGGCACCGTAACCTAGCCCTTTATTTGGCACCGTCCTGAGCATCTCTTTGGTGTGGATAATCGTTTTGGTGATATCGGCCTGCATTGCCAGCCGGACAGGGTACAGAGTTGTAAACCAGCCTACAGTTTCAGAGATATCCAAAGTGTTATCAATATGTTCCCGCCCGTGACCTTCCAGCAGAATAACATTGACTGGCCGTGAGAAACACGTCCGCAAGGCCAGCGTAAGGGCACTCAACAGTAAGTCATTAATTTCGGTGTGATAACCTGCATTGGCCTCACGCAACAAAGTCTCGGTCAGTGCTTCAGAGATAGCCACTTCGTGTTGACTGAGTTCCACGGCCACAGGATAAGCTCCACTCTCCGCCATGACCTGTTGCCAGTAGGGTATTTCATCCTGATGGCATTCGGCATAGCGATGTACAGCGCTGACCCACTGCCGGTAACTGCTGGTTTTTGCCGGCAAGGTATCACTTTGTTGCGTGTCTTTCTGGAGCAATCAACGTTACCTCATTGTGATGTCAGTCAATGGGATGAAACGGCATTACGCCAGCAACTGACCGAATGGCAGAGCCGCTTTGATTATTGTAACGGGCCTCTGTGGCAGGCGGCGTACCTGACCGGATATGCCGACGGGAGTGCCCGCTTATTCTTCGCATTTCACCATCTGATCATTGATGCTGTGTCCTGGCGCATCATTGCAGAAGATATGCGTTTATTGCTCCAGAAAGACGCGCTACAGAGTGATACCTTGCCGGCAAAAACCAGCAGTTACCGACAGTGGGTCAGCGCCGTGCATCGCTATGCCGAATGTCATCAGGATGAAGTGCTTTACTGGCAACAGGTCATAGCAGAGGACGAGATTTATCCAGCTGTAGAAGAGGCTCGTCAGCATCGGTTGGCTATCTCTGAGGTACTGACCGAAACCTTGTTGCGTGAGGCCAATGCCGGTTATCACACCGAAATTAATGATTTACTGCTGAGTGCCCTTACGCTGGCCTTGCAGGCGTGTTTCTCACGGCCGGTCAATCTTATTTTGCTGGAAGGCCACGGGCGGGAACATATCGATAACACATTGGATGTTTCTGAAACCGTAGGCTGGTTTACAACCCTGTACCCTGTCCGGTTGGCAATGCAGGCCGATATTGCTGAAACCATTATGCACACTAAAGAGATGCTCAGAGCGGTGCCGAATAAAGGGCTGGGTTACGGTGCCCTGCATCAGGCCGGGTATTTAGCGGGTAATCTGCCGACAATCAGTTTCAACTACCTCGGTCAATTAGGGGGAGAGGCGAGCGAACAGGACTGGTCACTGGCCAGCGACGATTGCGGAACCATGATAGCCGACAGCAATAAGAGCCATTTATTACTGGATATTAATGGTGCAGTGCAGGAAGGCAGATTGCAGTTCAGTGTGAATTCCCGTTTACCACAACATCAGGCACAAACATTTATTACCGCGTTTGAACAGGCATTGATGACGGTGATTAAAACCGCTCAGCAACAGGCTCAGGCGGGAGGCGTGAAGACTCCGAGTGATTATGGCATTAAAGGCGTTTCAATTGAGCAGTTAAATCAACTAACTCAGCGTCTTGGTCATGCGGGCAATGAAAATTCGCACTTCCATTCAGAAAAGAAAACCATTTTGGATGTGTAACGATATGTTGAAACTATTAGAAGAACTGAATAAAAATCACATGTCAGTGTGGGCTTGTGAAAACAAATTAAAATTAGCCTTTTCAGGGGAAACTCCGCCTGCTCTATTGATCGATAAAGTAAAAGCAAAAAGGGAAACTATTTTAGATTTCTTAAATGCAAAATGTATTTTCTCTGAAAAAGATTTTCAAAACTTTATCCTGAGTGAAAATCACGCTAATTTTAATAACATCAGTAAAGAGCGTAACAATAAAATTGAAGTGATATTTCCCGCCACCAGTTTACAGCAGGGGTTTATTTATCATTATCTGGCTCAACCACAGGATGATGCCTATCGGGTACAGTTATTGCTGGATTATCACACAAATTTGAATGTTGCTATCTACCAGCAGGCCTGGTTATTGATCTCATTGCGTTTTCCTATCCTGCGCACCGCTTTTGACTGGGAAGGAGAACTCTTGCAGGTGGTGACCGCAGGCGCGAGTATTGGTGCCGCCAATTTTACTGTTCAGGATCTCAGCCGATTACCCGCAGAAGAGCGGGATGCAGCGATTGATGCCATTCAGCAGCATGACCGGACACAACCGTTTGATTTAAGCCAGCCGGGATTAATTCGTTTCACCATTATCAGGCAACATGACCAATTGGTGACGGTAATGATTACCCAACATCACTGTATTGCCGATGGCTGGAGTAACCCGGTTTTATTGCAGGCTGTGCATGACTATTACAACCAACTGATACAAGGGCAAACACCCCGGATAG